>JBGTHN010000492.1:0-3103 GCA_041746235.1 Pyrinomonadaceae bacterium
ATCTTCTCCATGGTTGAAATTTTAATTTAATTTATCATTAAAAGGTTTTAAGATATAACAAAAGACTATTGAAACCACAAAGTTTTGCGGTTTCAATAGTCTTTATTTGTGAAAATTAGCTTTCGCGGTTAGTTAAGATCGAACAATAAAAATTCTGTATTGTCTTCTAGTGATTTGATTTTTAATAGACTTTCTTTACTGATTGCCGCACCGTCTCCTGCATTTAAAGTTTCGCCATTTAATTCAATTTTACCTTTTATCAATTGAACCCATGCATGACGATCTTCTGCCAATTCGTGCGAAACTTCGTCGCCATTCGCAAGTATCGAACTGTAAAGCGAAACGTCTTGATTAATGTGAACCGAACCATCAGTTCCACCCCGTGATGCAACTAATTTTAATTTTCCTTGCTTATCTTCGGGAGCAAAATATGTTTGCTCATAAGCCGGTTCGAGATTGTTCTTTTCAGGCAAAATCCATATTTGCAACAGATGAGTTTTATCCGTCGGCGAACTGTATTCGCTATGTTGAACACCTGTTCCGGCGGTCATTCGCTGAACTTCGTTTGGGCGAATCGTTTCGCCATTTCCCATCGAATCTTTGTGTGAAAGCTCACCTGCAACCACATAAGAAATAATTTCCATATCTTTATGTCCATGTGTCGGAAATCCTTGATTTGCTTCGATAAAATCTTCGTTTATTACCCGAAGCTCACGAAATCCCATAAATTTCGGATCGTAATATGAACTAAATGAAAATGTGTAATTTGTATCAAGCCACCCGTAATTTGCGTGTCCTCTTTCGTTTGAACGTCTGATTTTGATCATTATATTTTAATCCCTCCTTGTTTATTATCTGTGTTAAATATCAACTTACAAATATATCTTACGCAATAAATATAATTTTGTAATCACTAATAAAGGCGAGTTTTTTCTCATACTTTCGGGTGAGTTTTTAAACATCAATTCTAACCAAACCACGTTTTATTGCCGTCGTTGTTGCCGAAGTCCTATCGGATACGCCAAGTTTGTCAAAGATATTTTTGACGTGAGTTTTGACCGTATTTTCGCTGATGTCATACGCAAAACCGATCTCCTTATTGCTCATTCCTCCGACCAACATCTGCAAAACTCTCTGCTCGGTTTTGGTCAAGTCTTCCTGTCCGAGATGTTCGCTTAAGATATTCGCAATATCCTGCGGAATAAATTTGTTTCCGGCGTTCACAAATCGAACAGCTTTGATTAATTCTTCAACCGATGTATCTTTGCAAATGTATCCCAATGCACCTTTTTTCAAGGCTTTGCGAATCTCTGCATCTCCGGCATATTCCGCTAAAACAATGATTTTTGCGTTTTTATCTTCCGCAAAATATCCGTCTAATTCATCAACCGCACAAGTTTCGGGAAGTCGCAGGCTTAAGATCGTTACATCGGGTTTTAATTCCCGAAACAACGCAAAACCTTCCGCACCTGTTTCGGCTTCGCCAACAATCTTAAAATTTCCCGAAGTTTCCAAAACTGTTTTGACACCAATGCGAGTCAAACTTTTATTTTCGACTAAAAGAACACGAATTTGCATAGAATTTATATTATCAAAATCCAACGAAATTAACTTATACTAAAAATATGATACCTATTTTTCTTATCGGCGGAGGCTGGCGAACGGAAAGTTTTCCGCAAACTTACGGACGTTTTCTGCAAGCCGCTTCAAAAAATGCTCAACCGCGAATTGCAATTATCGTTGCCGAAGAACCTGATTCGGATTCTTCGCAACAATTTCAACGATTTTTACAAGCATTTCAATTGATCGGACTCAATACATCCGAAGCCTCTAAAATAGTCATTTCAGCAGAAAAACCTCTGACAAAAGAAACGCTTGCCGAGATCGAACCGACAGGAATTTTCGTCTGCGGTGGATTAACTCCGGCTTATTATGACGCACTTTGCATAGATAAAAGCTGGCTAACATATTTGTTTGAAAACAAAATCCCTTATTGCGGATTTTCCGCCGGAGCATCCATTTCAGCAAAAAAAGCAATTGTCGGCGGATGGCAACGCGAGATAAATAATAAGATCGTAGAGATCTGCGATGAAAATGCTGGTGAAGACCTTGATCTGCTCGATGTGCGGAGCGGTTTAGGATTAGTTCCATTTTCCGTTGATGTTCACGCCACGCAATGGGGAAGTCTTTCGCGACTTTTTCATACAATTGACGCAAACCTTTCAAACGAAGGATGGGCAATTGATGAAAACACAATGATGGAAATTAACGGTGAAAATATTCAAATCTACGGTGCGGGAAATGCTTATAAAACCAAAAGGCAAAATGGTGAGGTTGTAATTACAAGTTTTCAAGCAAATGATTAATTTCTTGATTGAAACCATTACGATTTTTTTCCTTTACGAAAACTTGTTTTCTTATCGAAACCGTGTTGCTCGATTCTGAATTTATCTTCAACAATTGCAGTTTCTTTTTGTTCAACAAGTATATTTGAGAGATACATAGATATTTCCTGAAATGCTGTAAATGGATCTTTTATTTGCTCAAAATAATAATCTTTTAACTTGGGATTTATAATGCCTATATTCTCATTTCTCTGTAATTTAAGAACCCAAGTTGGAACTTTGTATTCAATAAAAATATCATTGCTTTGATACGACCAATCAAGAAAAAATTGTTTTACTTTTATGTAATCAGTTCCGAAGTTTCCATAAAATTCTTCCCATTCTAAACTTTTGCTTGAGTATTCCTCGTAACTATATGCAAAATATGTATCAAGCAATTCATACTCTTCCGTATCATAACAAGAATCGTAATCTCTATAATATTTTTCAATTTTAATAAAAGGATAAATTTGACCACAGAAACCTAATAGGTGAGCACCTATGTGATCGGGGAAACCAAAACCTTTTCGGACTTGTATTTCAACGTCCTCAGAAAAGCGGTTGTAATGGACATTTTTATCAACGCCATATCCAACCGCATAATCATAATAATCGTGAAAATCCGTATGTAATTTCATACATTAGATCAATGCTTTTGCTTTGCTTACCGCATTTTACAAATGGTTACTTCCGGCAATGGAGTTTTACTTTTAACCGAT
>JBGTHN010000493.1:0-5432 GCA_041746235.1 Pyrinomonadaceae bacterium
TTGCTATGAAAGACTCAAAGTTTTACTAAAACAATTAAAGATAGGAGATAAAGTTTATGTCGCAATTGAAAAAATATTTTATTCTCGCTGCTGTTATTCTTGCTCTTGCGCTTTCCGGCACAGCGCAAACATCGCAGAAGATGAGTCGGGACGAAACCGCCGTCAGACAAATCGTGCAGCAAGTCCAAGACGGCTGGAACGCGCACGACGGCAAAGCCTTTGCCGCACCGTTCAACGCCGATGCCGATTATGTCATCGTCAACGGAATGTATATCACTGGCAGAGACGCAATCGAAAAAGGGCACGTCGAAATTTTCACCACGATTTACAAAGACAGCCGCAACATTGCCACAATAAAAAGCGTGCGTTTCCTGCGAAAAGATGTCGCCGTCGTTCACATCGAGTGGAATCTGGAATTTCAAGCGGGCGGGAAAACACAAAAAGGTCGCGCCTTAAACACGATGATTATGACCAAAGAGAAAGGTAAATGGGGCATCGCTGCTTTCCAAAATACACCGATTCAAACGGAAACTCGTTAAGCTGTAACGCGCCACATAACAATTCAATGGACGTGAGGACGAAACAGCGACTTTGTTATCAACGGGTCTTTTGAACTCGGAGTTGCGTGGTGGCGGTTTCGCCCCACGTCATCTCAAGCGTTCAAATCTCAAAATCAGCAAACAATCTAATCTCAATCGAAAAATCCTTTGTTACAAAATTGGATGAATTTTGCATATCTTCCGCATCGCCGGGTTGCAAATTCGCCCGTGTAACTTCAGCAATTGTGTCTAGATCGTGTTCCGTTTAACCTCATAAATTGCAACGCTGTCTTTTTCTGTCTATAGAATTTTTTGGCAATGTGTTAGCTTTACTTTCGTATGATTTTCACTTTCCATGATCTCATCGGTTCAATCGGCGTGGCGTTAATAATAATCTCGTATATTTTTCTCCAACTCGAAAAGATTCGCAGTGATAATCCTGTGTATTCTGTTCTCAATGCGGTTGGTGCAAGCCTTGTTTTAATTTCGCTCTACTTCGATTTTAACTTTTCCGCATTTATCGTAGAATTCTTTTGGCTATTGATTAGCTTATTTGGAATTGGCAAATATTTAATGAGAAGAACTAGCCACGAATTACACAAATTTCACGAATAAGAAAAATACAAAAACCTGAAAAACACTTTGCTTTATGGGGTTTTGATTGTCTTGGACGTTTTATTAGTGCTATTCGTGTAATTTGTGGCAAAAATAAAAATGGATTTGAAGAAACCTAAAAAACCGCTTTCCTGCACAAAGGAAACGACACTTACAAAAGAGCAATTTATCGAACTTTACCGTTATTTGAAATTGACGCGGATGTTTGATGAAAAGACCGTTCGTTTAAAGAAACAATCGAAATTAACTGGTGGAGTTTTTACATCGCTTGGTCAGGAAGCGACTGCGGTCGGAACTGCATTTGCACTTGAATCGCAGGATTTTATCGCTCCTTTGATACGCGATATTGGAGCTTGTTTTGTGAAGGGAATTGAACCGCGAACGATATTTTTGCAGTATTTCGGACGACGAACTGCTCCATCAAGAGCGACCGATGTGCAGTTTCATTTTGCGGATTTGGAAAAAGGTTTTGTTGGTCCGATCTCGCATCTTGGCGATATGATTCCTGTTATGACGGGCATTTTATTGGCTTCAAAAATGAAAAAAGAAGATCGTGTTGCAGTTGCATATATGGGCGAAGGTGCGACTTCGACAGGAGCATTTCACGAAGGCGTAAATTTTGCTGCTGTGAAGAAATTACCTTTGATAACAATCATTGAAAATAACGGTTATGCTTATTCGACTCCGACAAATGAACAAACTGCCGCAAAGTTTTTTGTTGATAAAGCGATCGGTTACGGCATAAAAGGAATGCAGGTTGACGGAAATGATATTGTCGCGTGTTATGAAACGATGAAAGAAGCGGTTGAACACGCTCGTTCGGGAAACGGTTCGGTTCTTATCGAAGCAATGACCTATCGCCGCAAAGGTCACGCCGAACACGATAATCAAGCTTATGTCCCGAAAGGCGAGATCGAATGGTGGGCGGAACATAATGATCCCGTTACACGTTATGAAAAATATCTGATTGACGAAAAGATTTTGGCACGCAAACAAATGGACGAAATTGAATTGGAGATCAAAGAATTTTTAGATAAAGAATCAGATTGGGCGGAAAGTCAGCCTTTGCCCGAAGCATTAGACGCGGCGATGGATGTTTTTGATAATAGTGTGGTTGAACCTGCTTTTAAGAAAAAAGTTTTAGAAAAATAATCATTTCAAAGATGGAATTTTGCCGTTTGTTTATATAAATTTATATCTATACACTTAGAAAACATATAACTTTAGTAAGGCAATTTATTATAAATGGTAATTAGAAAACTCAAGAATTCAGAACCGATAAAACAAATCAACAAGATTAATTTATCAAAATCATTTAACGATTTTTTCAATAATGAAAAATCCGCCGGAATCGCCTTGATGTTCTGTTCAGTTATCTCTTTGATAATCGCAAATACAGTCTATTCGCAAGGTTATCTGGGTTTTTGGAGTATGCAACTGGATTTTGCTCCCTTTGTTTGGATAAAGGATCTAACGGTTGTAGATTGGGTAAATGATCTCTTAATGGCGGTGTTTTTTCTGCTCATTGGTTGTGAGCTTAAACGTGAATTATACGAAGGTGAATTATCGAATTTCAGAAACGCACTTCTTCCGATAATTGCGGCTTGCGGCGGAGTTGCCGTTCCCGCACTAATTCATTTTGGTTTTAATTCGGGAACAGAAACACAGGCAGGAATCGGAATTCCGATGGCGACCGACATTGCTTTTGCTCTGAGTATTCTCGCACTTCTCGGCAATCGAGTTCGGGCATCTTTGAAAGTATTTTTAACCGCACTTGCCGTGATTGACGATTTAATTGCAATTGTTGTTATCGCAGTTTTTTATACGGCGAAATTTTCGGGAACTTATTTGGCACTATCACTCGGCGTTTTCGGTTTGTTGATGATATTGAATCGCTTGAAAGTGAACAGTCTTATTTTTTATATGCTCGGCGGTGCGGTGATGTGGTATTTTATGCTCAAATCGGGAGTTCACGCGACAATTGCGGGAGTTCTGCTTGCGTTTACAATTCCATACACTCCTGAAACAGATGATGCTGATGCACTGAATACGCTTGAACATTTTCTGCACAAACCCGTCGCATTTTTCATACTTCCGGTTTTCGCTTTGGCAAATACGGGAATAATTATCGGAAGTAATTGGGCGATGGAAATTTCAAATTCGAACAGTCTGGGAATTATTTTCGGTTTATTTGTCGGCAAGGTTGTTGGTGTAACATTACTTAGTTTTATTGCCGTTAAATTAAAAATTGGTCGTCTGCCGATTGATCTGCGTTGGTCTCATATTGTCGGTGCAGGATTTCTTGCGGGAATCGGGTTTACGATGTCAATTTTTATTACAAATCTGGCATTTAAGACTTCGCCCGAACTTATCAACAGTTCAAAAATGGCGATTTTGCTTACTTCCTTGGTCGCGGGAGTCGTTGGTTTTATATGGCTTATGCTATTAAGTAAAATTATCGAAAATGAAGAAAATTTGGATTCGATGAGCTATGAAGAGGATGATTAATAGTTATGGATTTTGAAGATTATAGCGGAATAGATAATTTAATTCCCGACGCTTTGGAAATTGAAGCCGAAGAGATGTTTGCCAATGCCGACAACCTCTTAAATGAAGGTGTTTTAAAGCAAGCGGTTGATGTTTTGACTCAAATAATTAAACGAAACCCGCATTTTGGTAAAGCGTATAATCATCTCGGTTGGGTTTTTGAAACAAAATACAAAAACGCGGCAAAGGCAGAAGAATATTACAAAGCAGCAATGCAATACGCTCCGCATTATAATGCTTCTTATTTGAATTACTGCTATTTGCTTTCAAATCAGCATCGCTTTGATGAATTAAAAACGCATCTCGACAAACTTTCGGAGTTGCAGGGAATTGCCAAGGACACGATTGCCAATGAATTTGCTGTAATGTATGAAATGCAAGGCAATATAAATAAAGCGATTGAGCATTACAAACACGCAGCGATGATTACGCTTGACACAAATAAACTGGAAAAATATAAAGATGGAATTGAGCGTTGCAAACAAAAACTTGAATTGCTAAATCCAACGGATGATTTTGTAAATTGAGTGTATAATATGTATTACGTGAAAAGAGATGAAAACAAATTTGATCAGCGTTCCATTCAAAGCAGATAGCGGCAGCGGTTTAAAGGAATACAACGGCATCGCTAAGTTTTCGCCTGCCGGAATTGTGTTTGAATTTGAATCAAAATATTTCGGCTTTATCGGCAGTGAGGTCAAAGAAGTTCGTATTTCTTTAGACGAGATACTAGACATCAGATTCCGTAAAGGTTTCTACAAATTCTTCGCCCAAATCCAACTGCGTTTGAAAAACTTCACAAAACTCAGCGAACTCCCGAACGAAAGCGGAAAAGTTAAACTAAAAATAAAACGTGAAGATTTTGAACTTGCCCAAAATGCCGTTGAACAAACAATACAATTTATGAGCGGTGTTGACCCGCAAAGTTTGCAAGAACCGAATTATCAGAACGAACAATTGCCACCCGTTCAAACTTCCGTCAATGAACTGTTCGACACAGACAAGTTGGAAACAAACAAATTACGGAAAACCAACAAATTAATTGACGAAGGGTAAAATTCAACTACCAACAAAATAAAAAGTCATTATCATCAAAGACCGTATTCTTTCCATAAGTCGAGGAAAGAGCATTTTTGGCTTGAATCGGTTTGAGTTGAAACGACATATTTGTATTTTATCAAACCCATATCATTTCATAAATGGGATTGGTTAAGATAGTTCCGTGATAACAAATTCTTGCTCGAACATTAAAAGATAATTCCCATCATTTTTAACTAATGATTTCCAATCAATAAATTCACCTGCATCCAGAAAAAGATAGATGATTTCTTCGTTCTTTAAGGGTTTTCTGATTAACGCAGGCGAATTATTATCATAATTTTCTTTCATTATATTTTCTATTTTTTTTAGATGTTCTTTTACTTCGCCTTCGCTTGATCCAACAGCTAAGTTCCACTTGTTAGGTTGAACAAATACTTCAGGGGGTTCGTCAAAAAACTTGAAAGGGAAATTATATTGAGTAAGACGCACTGCTTCACTCATTTTTAGATGTTCGATTTTTTCTATAGATGGAAATTGTAGAAATGAATTTCTGAGTTTTTTGTAAGTTTCCACAGCAAAATATGGCGTTCCTTTTCTCTTACTGTGAGTTGTTTTGTCATAGAAAGTTGGAGGAGCAAATTCCGTTGCATTCCAACCATCATCTTTAATCCATTCAAAGGCAGGAATTAA
>JBGTHN010000494.1:0-4510 GCA_041746235.1 Pyrinomonadaceae bacterium
TCCAATCGTGTGGATTCAATGGATAACGTCCAATTACTTATTTACACAAGAGAGTTGGATTTAAGACGTTTTCCGCAATATATCAGCATTTTTGCACTGTTCGCATTGTTGATAGGAATCCTGCTCAAACAGATAAAATTAAAAGCACATTCAACAGTTTTTGCATTTTCATTCGCCATCGTGCCTTTTGTTTTATTTAATCAACAAGTAATTACAGGTCATTCGCTTCAACCGATACATTATCAGGTTTTTATCGGCAATTATATTGCGGGTTTGGCATTAATTGTAAGTCTTGGATTGGTCTTTAAGGATTGGTTAAAAGAAAGTTCAATTCCCGCAAAAGTATTTATTTCAACAATTGCGTTACTTGCTGTGGTCTGGGGTTTTGTCGAATGTCACTATACTGTTCGTGTTTTAGATGATGCAAATATTGCGAGAGATAATGCCTTGCCACTTGGCAAAAAACTAACCGAATTAGCAAAAAATGAAAAAAATCCTTATGGGCAGACAATTTTTTCATTAACAAATATTCAAGCCGATGATTCTCCGACGATTGCACCGCAAAATGTTCTATGGGCAAGACATCAGCACGTATTTGCCGGACTTTCGTGGCAAGAAAGCAAAGAGCGTTTTTATCAGCAGATTTATTATCAGAATCTGGATGAAGAATGGCTTGAAAATACTTTACAAAACGGCGATTTTGTTTCGATGATCGCACTTTTTGGTTGGGGAAGACATACGAACAGACTTAGTTCGCAAGCGAAACCTCTGAGTTATTATGAAATTGCAAAGGAAGCAAAACTTTACGGCGAATATCGAAAAAACTTTAGTAAAAAGGAAGCGACAAATCCGACACTTTCTTATTTAGTTGTTCCGAATAATTGGATTATACCGAATAAAGTAAAGATAGATTTTACGAATATTGACATATGGTATGAACGTGATAATGGTGAGAAAGTAGGTGAATATATGCTCTACAAACTAAAACTGAGAGAATAAACACAAAAAGAAAGACCACCCATTAAGATGGTCTTTCTTTAAATATTACTACTTTATTATGCCGCCACGAGAAGGTCGTTTGAAACTTCTGCAAAGACTCTTCTGCCGTTTAAGGCATCGTCTATTATTTCCCTAACTGCGGAAGCATCTGGATTTACATCCATTCTTGCACAGGCTTTTAAGTGCCTGATAATGCCTTCCGAAGCAATTTCCAACGCATCGCCGGTTAATTTTGAATAACGACGAGCTTGTATATGGTCGATTTGCAATATTCTGTCTTGCAATGTCATAGGTTTAGCTGCTGCTGCCACGTGTTCTTTTCTCCTTCTTTTTTATTATAAAAAAAAATAAATCCTTTTTTGCAAAATAGTTTGTGAAAATTATTACAAACTGTTACAAAACTAAAAATTAATGAATTTACTAAATTAAAAATTCAAACACTTTCTAGTTACTTTTAGATGGAAAATCTATCAGAAACGATGCTAGAAAGTTTATGGTTGTGGTAACTCATTAACTCTTAGATGATGTAATCTTAACAAATTATTAACCTTTTGTCACCATTTTTTTTTCAAGTTTGTAACTTTTTTCTCAAGTAAACAGCAGAATAAAAAGAAGACCGCAAAACTTTTCAGTTCTACGGTCTTCTTAAGTGTAATTATTGTAAAATTTATCGTTTATGCAACGGAATCTTTCATTGCTTTACCAACGCGGAATTTAACAGTTGTTTTAGCAGGAATTTTAATTGGTTCGCCGGTTGCAGGGTTGCGTCCCGTGCGTGCTTTACGCTTGGCTTTAACCAATTTTCCAAAACCGGGAATTGTGAATTCACCGTTTTTCTTAACTTCTTTCTTAGCAACTTCCGTTAAGATGTTAAGAAAGTCTTTTGTTTGAGCTTTTGATAAGCCTGATGCGTCAGCCAAATGTCCGACGATTTCCGTTTGTGTCATACGCTTTCCAGCCATATTTTGTAATTAACCTCCAGTTGTTATCTGTGAAAATGTTTATTTATAAATAAGTTTGCAATTAGCAAACAATGAATGGGGTAAAATCTATTGCAAATATCTCCGAATAGATGGTCGGGGCGGCAGGATTCGAACCTGCGACCTCTCGGTCCCAAACCGAGCACACTACCAGGCTGTGCTACGCCCCGTTTTTTGAAGTGTTTCTTTTATGAAACATCACCAAAACCCGAATAATACAGGCGTGAAAGTGTTTGGTCAAGTTAAGAGATAACAATATTCTTAAAATATCGGATAATTTCTTGGGTTGCCTTTGAGCGATGACTTATTTGTTGTTTTATCTCGTCTGATAACTCGCCGAAAGTTTCTGAAAAATTGTCGGGAATAAAAATTGGATCATAACCGAAACCATTGTTGCCCAAAGGCTTAAGCGATATTTTCCCTTTGCAAACTCCTTTTGCAGTAAATTTTATTTCTCCCATTTCATTAGAAATCGTCATTTCGCAGACAAAACGTGCGAGTCTTCGTATATCAAGAGTATTTTCTAATTCACGAAGTAGTTTGGTTATATTTTCAGCATCACTAGCCTTTTCTCCTGCATATCGAGCCGAATAAACGCCGGGAGCATTGTTTAGAGATTCAACTTCTAAACCCGAATCATCCGCCAATGTCCAACAATTTGTCTTTAATGCGTAATATTTTGCTTTTAGTTCAGCATTTTCCGCAAAAGTTTTGCCTGTTTCTTCAACTTCAGAAATATAAGCAAAGTCATCTAAACCTAATAAATTTACAGGTAAATCTTTCAAAAGGTTGCGAAATTCTTTTATTTTTCCTTTGTTGGTTGTAGCGATTACAAGGTTTAACATATTTTTCTGATAATTTTATACAAAAATGGAAAAGTTTGGAATTTGAAAGTGCAAAAGTTCCCTAAGATTTTATAAACACAAGATTTTTATTGATAAAAGGTAGGCTAATGATGTATAAAAGATATAGCGAATTTTTTCGCCCCAGTCTTTTTTCCCTGGAAAGCACGCACATAAATAAACTTTGTGAGGAACACCTACCTTGAGTAACGTCGAAACTTCGACTTCAACAATAAATCAAAATAATATTGCGAATACCGATTTCGCAAATAGTGAAGCTGTGTCCGTAGCTAATTCCAATGAATCGGATGAATTAACTTTTAAACTTGGTCTCTGGCTTTCGGGATTACAAAGTTTTCTAAATTTACGCAGTAACACTTTAGCGGAAGAAAGCAGAAATGCTTACGATTGGTCAAAGGAATTCCGTTTAACACATTCCGTTCTTTTGCTATGTTCAAAATTAACTCTTGATTTTTCACAAGAGGTCAGAGATTCCGAAATTTCGGGAAACGATTCGGAAAACTATCAATTGCTTGAACATTCAAGAAATTTAAGCGTTTCATCAGAAGAAATTTTTGAATTATCATTTGCTTTGAAAGAATCGGTTCTTTTGAGCGAAGGAATTCTGCGAGCCGCACCTTTGAAGTTCAGCGAATGGATAGCCTGGAGCAATTCATTAGCCGACAGACTTAAAAATGTCGGAGTTGTTCAAAAGCTAATTAGAAACGCTGAAATTTCCGGTGAACAATTTTTACCACAGAAAATTCGTGAATTATTGGAGCAAAAGACTATTCCATCTGCTTGGGAAGCAGATTTACGACTTGTTTTGCCGCATTTTGCGAAGGTTTTGAAGTGGTTAAGCGTAGTCGGCAAAATGCTCGATAATGATGAACCGTTAAAAACCACACTCGTTTTGTTTGCCCGCATAAATGAACAGATGCAAGAGATGATGAGTTTTATAAACAATCGTCTATTACGGTTTCCGAACGAAGAAGATGCGTTATTTGGTTCTTTAGATGCGGCGGCTTATACGGCTTCAATTGAGCTTAGAAAGGTTTATAATCAAGAATTAAAAGGATTGGCGGAAATTCGTCCGACTCCGTTGATCTACGCAAAGATCGAAACTGCATATTCACTGCTAAATGACAGTTTGCAATTGACTTTGATAAATTTTGCACAACTCGTAGATTCCGAAATAAATCCAACCGACATATTTCCAAACCTTCAAACAAAGGAAAAACAATCCTTACAGTTACGCGAGAATATGTGGTCTTTACTTCAAAGCGTCAAATCTGCGGAAAAACATGCCGAAAAATATCCGATTGAAACTTTGCATGAAAATTTAAACAAATTCAGTAGTGAAAATCTACGATTTTTGTTTTACAAAGATATGGAAACGGTTGATCGATTTATTGAAGAGGTTTTGATAACTGCTCAAAAAGACCTTGTTCCACTGCTTCATCGCTTCGGTGCATATCTCGAAACACTTCTCGGACAAGTAAATAATCGGGTTGTTTTGGCAAATCATCCATTTGAACCGATGCAGAAAGAAACACACGAAATGTTTGTTTGATAAAGAAAATCACTGAAAACTTAAAATCGAAGCTCAGAAAATCATTTCCGCACATCAGACAATCATGTCCGCACATCAGAAAATCATTTCCGCAGATCAGATTTTTGTTTCCGCAC
>JBGTHN010000495.1:0-12606 GCA_041746235.1 Pyrinomonadaceae bacterium
ACAATTTACACAAGGTTACTATTTTCTTTTAGAAATCGAAGGTTCGGGAAGTGAAATAGCTGAACTCGAACGCCGTATGCGTGTCAACGACAAGATTTTCCGTTATTTAACGGTTCGTGTTGATGAAGAACGCAAAACAGCGGATAAAATTGAAGCTAAACGTGAAAGTCGGAAAGAGAAACTCAAAAGTTTATTAAGCAATAGAGGATCATCCGATGAAGAAGGAAATAACACTGACGATAACGAATAAGAAAGGAGTAAAACAGAAATGGCAAGAGAGAAAAAGAATAAATATAGAGAAGAAGACGAAGATTTAGATGAAAAATCCCTAGCGGAAGATAATGATTCTGATGACGATGATGATGAAATATCACCGCGAAGAACACAAGGTCGTCAACAAAGACCTGCAAGAAACTTTCGTAGATTCAATCGTCGTCGCCAATATCAATCGGTTCCGGCGTATATTGACTGGAAAGATGTAGATTTTCTGGGTAGATTTATCCCCGAACGCGGGAAAATAATGCCTAGACGAATTTCCGGTGTAAATGCAAAAGATCAACGCAGATTAGCTCGTGCTATTAAACGTGCGAGAGTTATGGCTTTGTTGCCATACGTTTCAGATTAAACGAGGAGGAATTATTAAGTTATGGCAACCACAACTATTTTATTGAAAGAAGACATTGATAATCTTGGCGGACGCGGCGAAATCGTCAGCGTAAAGTCAGGTTTTGCTCGCAACTATTTACTTCCTCGCGGTTTTGCGATCTTGGCGACAAAAGGTAATGTTAATCAAGTTGCACAAGAACGCAAAATGCTTTTGAAAAAAGCATCGGAAGAGAAAGCAACGGCTGAACTTCAATTAGAGGAAATGAAATCACTTTCATTCACCTTTGAAAGAATGGCTGGTGAAAGCGGAACACTTTTCGGTTCGGTTACTTCAATTGATGTAGCCAATGCTTTACAGGAAAAGGGTTACGAAATTGATCGTCGAAAAATTACGCTTAAAAACCCGATCAAGGAATTAGGCGAATTTACAATTCCAGTCAAACTTCATCGCGAAGTTACTTTGGAATTGCCGATAAAAGTTACTTTAGAAGGTGAAGCAATTCAAGAAACGATCGAAGAAGAAACGGTTGTTGAAGCGGAAAATACCAAATCAAAAGCCGATAAAACTGCTTCAAACGACGAAGAAGAATAAACTAAAAAACAATTTACCGACAAACTTTGAGAGTTTTCAAAGTTTGTAGTAGCATCTAAAGACTGCAAGATTTTTTCGAAAATATTGCAGTCTTTTTTTCCACACAAATTTAATTTTTTACACTTATTTCCAAGTTTAAAATACTTAAAAAAACATAATGGCAACACCAAATCCTGAATTTGCACGCGAACAATATTTAGAAAAACCTTTACCGCATAGTGAAGAGAGTGAGCGTGTGATTTTGGGTGCAATTTTGTTGGATAATGCACTGATTTCCCAAGCCGTCGAACAACTTAGTCCCGAAGATTTTTATTCGCCACGCAATCGTCGTATTTATAACGCAATGATCTCGCTTTTTGAAAACAATGAACGAATTGATCCCATTCTTATTGGGGAAGAATTAAAAAAAGACGGGCAATTTGAATCAATCGGCGGCATAGCGGCAATCACAAATCTGACATACGGATTACCGCATTTTTCAAACATTCACGATTATGCAAAAGTTGTTCACGATAAATCACTCGTCCGAAATTTGATTAAAGTTTGTAATCAAATAACCAGCGAAGCACTCGCCGAAGAAGAAGATGCCGAACATATTTTAGATCACGCCGAACAGATGATTTTTGCTTTGGCAGACGAACGCACAAGACAAGGTTTTGCACACGTCAAGCCGGTTGCCGAAGATGTCCTTCATAAAGTCAAAGAATTTGCACAGAGAGATTCCAACGCATTAACCGGACTTGCAACAGGTTTTCGTGATTTAGATCAAATGACTTCGGGTTTGCAACCATCTGATTTAATTATAATTGCGGCAAGACCTTCAATGGGCAAAACTGCCTTATGTCTTACATTGGCACAAAATTCCGCCATCCAAGAAAATGCAACCATCGCACTTTTTTCGCTTGAGATGTCAAAAGTACAACTCGTGATGCGTATGATAAGTTCCGAGGCGAGAGTTGATGCACACAGATTTCGGACTGGATATTTGTCGCGTGAAGAATGGGGCAGACTTGCCGAATCAATCGGAACACTTTCAGAAACAAAAATCTTTATTGACGATACACCGGGAATTTCAGTTTTAGAAATGCGTGCAAAAACTCGTCGGCTTTTTGCAGAACAAAAAAAACTTGATCTGATAATCGTTGATTATATGCAACTTATGTCTGGTTCAAAACGGACGGAATCACGGCAGCAGGAAGTTTCGCAAATTTCACGAGAATTAAAAGGTTTGGCAAAAGAGTTAAATGTACCGGTAATCGCACTTTCGCAACTTTCGAGAGCTCCCGAAGCCAGAAATCCACCAAAACCGATGTTATCGGATTTACGCGAAAGTGGATCGATTGAGCAAGACGCAGACGTTGTTGCTTTTATTTATCGTGAAGAATATTATGCCAAGGATATTGAAAATTTGGATGAAGATAAAAAGAATGTGGCGGAAATTCTAATTTCAAAACAAAGAAATGGTCCGACAGGGACTGTGAAATTGGCGTTTTTGAAAGAATTTACTAGATTTGAAAATTATTTTGGAGAATAGAGATGAGCGAAGATTTACGTTTCCCGATCGGGAAATTCGATTCAGATTTTGAAGTTGCACCGGAACTGAGAAGTTCATTTATAAAAACGATTTCTGATTTACCAAAAGTATTAAATGAAGCCGTTCAAGGATTGGATGATGATCAATTGGACACAGAATATCGTCCCGAAGGATGGACAATTCGACAAGTTGTTCATCATATTGCCGACAGTCATTTGAATTCTTATTGCCGATTTAAATTGGCGTTGACGGAAGATGTGCCAACGATTCGACCTTATGATGAAGCGAGTTGGGCGGAATTAGCAGATAACAAAATGCCACTTGATGTATCTTTTAAGATTATTGAAGGGATTCACGCACGTTGGACAGAAATGTTAAATAGTTTGAGTGATGAAGATTTCAAACGAAAATTAAATCACCCGGAATCGGGCGAATGGACGATTGAAAAATTTCTCGGACTTTATGACTGGCACTCAAAACATCATACGGCTCATATTACAAAATTGCGTGAGCGAAAAGGTTGGTAAATTTAAAAAAGTAAAAAGTTTGTATGGTTTCAAAATTAATAAATCGTCCGACTTGGGCTGAAATTGATTTGGATAAACTTGCGTTTAACTTTCATTCCGTCAAAAAATTTGTCGGTGAAAAAGTTAAATATATGGCTGTGGTTAAAGCCGATGGTTACGGACACGGTGCGATTGAATGTGCAAAACGACTGGAGAAAGAGGGAATTGATTGGTTCGGAGTTGCCTTACCTTCGGAAGGTGTTGAACTTAGAGAAATCGGAATTTTAAAGCGTATTTTGTGTCTTGGAAGTTTTTGGGACGGTCAGGAAAAATTACTTTTGAATAACAATTTAACTCCGGTCATATTTCAAATTGAACAGGCAAAAAAGTTTAATGAAATGGCAAAAAAACGTGGAACTATTGCGGAGATTCACGTAAAAATTGATACGGGAATGGGCAGAATCGGTGTTCGTTTTGATGAAGTTGAGGAATTTGCCGATAAACTAAAAAATTATGAAAATTTACATCTTGAAGGTTTGATGACACATTTCGCTTCTGCCGATAACCTAAGCGAAAATGAATTTACAAATCTGCAAATTGAACGATTTGAAAAGGCTGTCCAAATCTTTGAAGAAAAAGGTTTTCATCCAATTTATAAAGACCTAGCAAATTCACCTGCAAGTGTTGCACATCCAAAATCACACGGCAATATGGTTCGACTCGGCGGAGTTCTTTACGGATTAGGCGACGATGTTTTGCCAAAAGAAATTGAATTACCAAAACTAAAACCTGTTCTGTCGCTTTATACAAAAATTGCTCATTTAAAAACCGTTCCAAAAGGTGAAACACTCGGTTATGGAAGAACTTTTACTACCGAAAAAGATTCCATAATTGCAACTATACCAATAGGTTACCAAGATGGTTATTCTCGCGTGCTTTCCAACAAAAGTCGTGTAATTATCAATGGAAAATATGCTCCAATCGTTGGCAGAGTTTCGATGGATTGGACAATTTTGGATGTCACAGAGATTGAAAATGTTAATATCAATGATAAGGTAATTTTGATCGGCAATGAAGAAAATCTAAAAATAACGGCGGAAGAACTTGCCAAACATTCAGATACGATTTCTTATGAAATTACCTGTGGAATAAATCGTCGGGTTCAGAGAGTTTATGTTGAAAGCGAATAAAAGCAGATGGTTTGAGCGACTATTTTTTGTTTATAATCAAAATCTTCTGAAACGCCGTTTTCATACATTTAAAGTTTTAGGTTTAGAGAAATTAATAAATAGAAATAACGATCTACCGACAATAATTTATTGTAATCATTCGAGTTGGTGGGATGGTTTGGCGGCTTTTCATATTTCACAGAAAGCGAATTTAGATTTTTTTGTGATGATGGAAGAAAAGCAGTTGCAAAACCTTAAGTTATTTTGCAAACTCGGTGCGTTTTCCGTTGTTCGAGAAAATCCTCGTAATGCCATCGAAAGCATCAATTATTCAGTCAAATTGTTAAATGAAGATTCAAACAGAACGCTTTGGATATTTCCGCAAGGTGAAATTTTACCGAATGATTTGCGTCCTATAAATTTTTTTAATGGAGTTTCGCGGATCATTGAAAAAGTTGGCATTTGTCAGATATTTTGTGTCGCAATGCGTTATGAATTTCTTGGAGAATATAAACCCGAAATTTTTGCGAGGATTGATAATCATCAAAATTTTGATAATAAAGAAAGTTTTATTTCAAAAGATTTAACGAAAAAACTTTCGAAAAATGTAACCGACAATTTAGAAAAGCTCAAAATTGACCTGTTGCAAAATGATTTAGAAAAGTTTCAAAACTTAATCTAAATTCATCGTTGATCTGCTATGTCATTTCCAAACAGTAAATCGCTCGAAATACCTATTTTACAGGAACTTGTCGCCATTGGCGGAGCAGATGATGTGCGGTTTTTATATAAGCGTTTAACGGCTTATTTTCCCCAAATAGATGATAAAGAAAATTCTGAAATACAAGAAAATAAGCATCCGAATTGGCGAAAACTTGTCCAACGTGCAGGAAAAGAGTTGGATGAAAAAGACTCACTTAAACGCCACAGAGGTTTGTGGGAAATAACCGAAAAAGGACGTGAACGAGTTGATGAGCAAGCAATTGGTTTTGATCTAACAGAAACTCATAAAGATAAATTATCACATTTAGATATTCAAAAAATGCTCCTTCAAATCGGTGAAAATTTAGGGTTTTATACTGAAATGGAGTTTGAATTTTATGATGTTGTTTGGCGAGAAGTGCCGCGTGCGTCGCGTTTATCGCACGTTTTTGAGGTGCAGAGCAAAGGCAATATTGATTCGGCATTTGCAAAATTAAAACGTGCGTTCGAGGCACAGCGTTCAAAGGTTTTTCTTGTTATTTCAAGCGAGAGAGATCTAAATCGTGCAAAAAAATCGCTTTCTATGGAATTTCAAGATATTGAAAACCATTTAACAATTCTTACTTTTGCCCAAATTCAAAAAACACACCAAAATATCAAATCGATAGCCGAAATTTTATCAAAGTTACTCGAAAGTTAATATTATTGTGTTATTGCGGTAAAATTAGTTTCTGTGTATCAATTTACATTACAAAACTTTCTGAATTTTCAATTTCAAATAATGGAGAAAAAATATGAACTATCCTGTGGAATTAAGTTTCAAGATTTTAGCACTTGCCAGTCAGATTTATATACGTGATGCAAGTGGTGGTTTAATAGGCTATGTTAAACAAAAAATGTTCAAACTAAAAGAGAACATTGAAATATACTCGGATGAAAACAAATCGGAATTAATTTACACTATAAAGGCTGATCGGATTTTGGATTTTTCTGCAAATTATAGTTTTACTGATGTAAATGGCAAATCTATCGGCTCGATCAGACGCAAGGGAATGCGTTCAATTCTCAAAGCACATTATTTGATTTTTGATTCAAATCAGCAACAGGTGTTTGAAGTTCACGAAGAAAATGCTTGGATCAAGGTAATAGATGCTCTAGTCGGGGAAGTGCCGGTGGTTGGAATGTTCACGGGATATTTGTTCAATCCGGCGTATCTCGTGACAAGAATGAATGGAAATACTGTTGTCAGAGTCCAAAAACAACCTGCCTTCTTTGAAGGGAAATTTCAAATCGAATTAAAAGAGCAAATGTCCGAAAGCGATGAAGAACTTATATTATTGAGTAATTTAATGATGGTTTTATTAGAGCGTCGGAGAGGATAAAATGAAGTTTGTTTTATGAAAAACACTACGCCGATTCGTCGGCAATATCTTGAAATTAAAGATAAACACAAAGATGCAATCTTGCTTTTTCGTCTCGGTGATTTTTACGAAGCCTTTGATGACGATGCAAAATTGATGGCACGCGAGTTAAATATTTCCCTGACGACAAAACCGATGGGCAAAAATACTCGTGTGCCGCTCGCCGGAATTCCTCATTATGTTCTCGAAAAACATCTGGCGACACTCATCTCACGCGGTCATCGTGTGGCGATCTGTGAACAAACCAGCACAGTTCCGATCAAAGGATTGGACGGCAAAAAACTTATAAAAAGAGAAGTTACACGAATCGTAACTGCCGGAACGGTTATCGAACCACAACTCCTTGAAAGCAAATCAAACAATTATCTCGTATCATTTATCAGCGACGGCAATAAAACCGGAATCGCTTATGCGGATATTTCTACGGGCGATTTTGCCGCAACAGAAATTCTAAACTCTGAAGCATTAACAGAGATCAGTCGAATTTCGCCGTCGGAAATTTTATTGTGTGAGTCGGGAGAAGTTTTTAGCAATATTGATCTACCAAAATTCGTTACAAAATTAAGCAAAACATCATTTGATTTTGAGAAAGCACGAAAAATTATTTATAAACATTTCGGCACAAAAACTCTAAAACCATTTGGCTTAGATAATTCACCCTTGGCAGTTTCGGCGGCTGGAGCATTGATAAAATATTTGAATGATGTGCAAGCCGGAAATGCGGAGCAAATAACACGTTTGACGAGTTATGACAGCCACGCATTTATGGTGCTTGATAACAAAAGTTATCGCAGTTTGGAAATATTTGACAGCGAATCGGGAACGAGTCTTTTATCAATAATTGACAAGACTTTGACCGCAATGGGCGGAAGATTGATTCGGCGTTGGTTGCGTCAACCTTCTTTGGACACGACAGAGATTTTTCGCCGTCAAGAACATATTTCCTGGTTTGTTGAGAATCACAAAGAAAGAGAAAAACTGCGTGAATTACTAGAACAAACTGTTGATATTGAAAGACTTGCAGGGCGTGCAAAAGCAAATTATATTACGGCTTTTGAGGTTAGAAATTTTGGGAAAAGCCTTGAACTTATACCGAAAATAAAAAGTGTTTTGCAAAATGATACAGTGCGTTTTGGTCAAATTCTGGCTCATTTACCCGAATGCAGAGAGATCGCTGAATTTATTGAAAAAGGAATCGCTGATGAATTGCCGACGCTTTATGCCGAACAGATTGGAATAATTAGGGATGGATTTTCCGATGAATTGGATAAACTTCGGCAAAAGTTGCAGGAAGGTAAAAATTTTCTTTCTGCAATGGAAAAACGTGAACGTGAAAGAACCGGAATTAAAAGTTTGCGTGTCGGCTTTAATAAAGTTTTCGGTTATTACATAGAGATCACAAAACCAAATTTGCATCTCGTTCCGAGCGATTACACCCGCAAACAAACGCTAATTCCGTCCGAAAGATTTGTTACGCTAGAGTTAAAAGAACACGAATCAATGGTCATTCACGCACAGGAACGAATTGCAGAATTGGAAAGTAATTTGTTTCGGCAAATTTGTTCGGAAATCGGCAAGCATCATCGGGAAATTTTGCTTTCGGCGAAAACCATTGCTTATCTTGATGCGGTTTGTTCGCTTGCCGAAGTCGCTGAAGAGTTTGATTTTTGTCGTCCTACTGTCAATGATACATCGCTTTTAAGAATCAAAAACGGAAGACACGCAACAGTTGAGAAAAACCTGCGGGAAGAAAATATTACCTATATTGCCAATGATGCGGCTTTAGGAGGAAATAATGCACCTCAAATCGCTTTGATAACAGGTCCGAATGCTTCTGGTAAGTCAACTTATTTGCGGCAAATCGCAACAATAGTTTTGCTTGCACAGATCGGTAGTTTTGTTCCGGCGGAAGAAGCAGTCATTGGAATCTGCGACAGGATTTTTACAAGAATCGGATTATACGACAAGATCGGAAGCGGTGAATCAACTTTTATGACCGAGATGATCGAAACCGCCGAAATACTTCATCACGCGACGAATAGAAGTTTAATTTTATTGGATGAGTTAGGGCGTGGAACTTCAACTTATGACGGATTATCGGTTGCCCGTGCGGTTTTGGAATTTATTCATAATCATCCAAAATTACAGACGCGGACACTTTTTGCAACACATTACCACGAACTTGCCGAGTTGGAAGATCTATTGCCGAAGATCGAAAATCTACATTTTGAAATCGAAGAAAAAGACAATGAAATTACCTTCAAATACAAAATTGCTCGTGGCACTGCATTAAAAAGTTACGGTGTTTATGCGGCAAAAATCGCCGGTTTGCCAAAACCTGTGATTCGCCGTGCGGAAGAACTTTTGAAAGAATATGAAAATGATTCTGAGTCGCCGAATAATGTGGAAAGCACACAAACGAGTGAAATTGAGAAAATTCTTGCGTCAATTGATACCGATTCAATTTCGCCGGTTGAAGCTTTGATGAAATTGTATGAACTAAAAAAACTTGCAAAAAGCACAAACAAATCACAGATAAAAAGTCATCTGAAAAAAGTTGCCAGTTGATGATAAATTTCTACAAACTCAATTTCAAAATTACAGGCTCTTTTAATTTATCTTCTAACAACTTCCCATCATTTGTTGTTAAATTCCATTGACTATTGGCGACATAATAAAATTCGTTTTTGATGATTACGCCCAAAGTCGGCTCTTCAAAATTGTCGTGATTCGCTTCCAAAGTCTTAAATTTTTCAATTCTCGTCTGATCTTTGTTCAGTGAAAATTGGACAACTCTCTGTGGACGAATCCCGTTTTGTATTGCGATCAATTTGTTTTTGTAAAAATAAAGTCCATCAATTCCAAGCAAAGTTATGTTTTTTTCAGGAATTATCTGGAAACTTTGTTTTTTGTCCAAATCAATTTTGTGAATTCCTGTTGAATAATCGGCGACAAAAAGACTTTGCTCATTGTCAGAAAAAGCTAAACCTTGGAGCGAGTTAAAGTTTTTGTTTTCGAGAAACAATTCGAGTTTATCTTCGACCAAATCAATCTTGTAAATTCTGGGTGAAATACTGTCCGTCGCAAAAACATCGCCTTTTTTATTGATAACCAAATCGCCCAAAGCGTGTTTTTCATTTGTATTTTCGAGCAAATATTTCTTTATCAATTTTCCATTGTCTAAATTATATTTGAATATTCCGGCTTTGCCTTCATCATTTTTGTCATAATTTATCATTTGTGGAAAAGCGGAACTGCAAGCCCACAGAATACGTCGTTTTTCATCAATCTTGATGCCCAAAACACTCCACAAACCATCTGTTAAGTTTGAAAATTCACGTTGATTTCCATCTTTATCAATTACAATAATCTTTCTCTGATGAACGCTGCTGATAAAAAATCTTTCCGTCTTTGAATCAAAGCCGACACTTTCGGTTATTAAACTTTTATCCGAAAGTGAAAATGCTTTGCGGCTTTTATTTACAGGGTTTTTGTTTTTATTTAGTTTATGTTGGATGTTTTTGAATCTTTTGTTTTGATATAAAGATTTAAAATCTTCATCAGTTTCTATCTCAAAATATAAACCCATATTGGCTAATTTTTCCAATAATCCAAAGGCATTTGACGTTTGATTATTTAGTGCAAAAGCAATTGCGGAATTATAAATAAGACGTGAATGATTTGGTCTTAATTTACGAGCTTTTTCTACGTTTTGCAGAAAATTTGCAAAATCTTTTGCTTTGTAATTTTCAATCGCCTGGCGTTCAAGTTTTACACTTTCGGCGATTTCTGTTGCTGTTTGTGCATTAGCAGAAATAATAGAAATTATAAATAGAACAAACGTAAAATAGATGTTTTTGATTTTCTTCATTTTGATGTTTTAACATATAAAAACATTAAAATCTTAAATTCATTATCAAATCTGTATAAAAAAGTTGAATTATGTCCAAACTTTTGAACTATGTATATTGAAGTTGCGATTTATTAGACGCTTTGATTCAATAGATATTAACATAGTACAAACAGACAAAAATAAATGCACAAAAACCTTCGGACATTCATTCAAATATTAAAAGAAGAAAATGAGATTATTGAGATAGAAACGGAAGTTGACCCGTATCTTGAGATCGCCGAAATTCATCGTCGGGTAATTGATGAACAAGGAAAAGCACTTTTTTTCAAAAAGGTAAAAGGTTCAAAGTTTTCGGTCGTAACAAATCTTTTTGGGACTGCAAAACGAATCGAATTGGGTTTTGGAAAAGCTCCGCAAGAATTTGTAAAACGTGCGGTTGAATTGGTTGAAGTGCTGTTACCGCCGAAGCCAAAAGAACTTTGGAAATATCGAGATATGGCTTGGACAGGATTAAAACTTGGCACAAAAAATATCAAAAATGCTCCGGTCTTGGAAGTTGTTAAAAAGCCAGCAAACTTGGAAGAAATTCCGCTTCTTCAACTTTGGCACGAAGATGGCGGACATTTTGTAACTTTACCGCTTGTTTACACGGAAAGTCCTTCAAGCGGAAAACACAATTTAGGGATGTATCGAATCCAAAGATACGACGAAAAAACTACCGGAATTCATTGGCAAATACACAAAGGCGGCGGTTTTCATTATTTTGAAGCGGAAAAAATGAATCAATCTTTACCGATAAATATTTTTATCGGCGGACCTCCGGCAATGATTCTTGCGGCAATAGCACCTCTGCCCGAAGATGTGCCGGAATTGATGCTTGCTTCGCTGTTAAATGACGGAAAAATAAAGACCGCAAAAAATCCACTCGAAAATGGACTTCGATTGCTTGCCGAAGCCGAATTTGTTATCAGCGGAAAAGTTCCTCCGAAAATACGCAAAGCCGAAGGACCTTTTGGCGATCATTATGGTTATTATTCTTTAGTTCACGATTATCCGATCATTGAAGCGGAAGCTGTTTTTCATCGTAAAGATGCAATCTATCCCGCCACTGTCGTCGGTAAACCGCGTCAAGAAGATTTCTTTATCGGTGATTATTTACAAGAACTTTTATCACCTTTATTTCCTGTCGTAATGCCTGCTGTGCTTGATCTTTGGAGTTACGGAGAAACAGGCTTTCATTCGCTCGCGGCGGCTGTCGTCAAGGAAAGATACGCAAGGGAAGCATTAGGTGCAGGTTTTCGGATTTTAGGTGAAGGACAACTTTCATTAACCAAGTTTTTACTTTTAACCGACAAAAAACAAGATTTGCGTGACTTTAAAAAACTTTTTGAACACATACTTGAGCGTGTAAATTGGGAAAGCGATTTTTTCATATTTGATCGCACATCATTTGATACGCTTGATTACGCATCAGGCAAAATAAATCACGGTTCAAAAGCAATGCTCGTCGGTGTCGGAGATAAAAAAAGAGATTTGAAACGGGAATATAAAAATGATTTGCCGCACGGAGTAAAAAAAGCAGAAGTTTATTGCGGCGGTTGTTTAGTTTTGGAAGTTGAACCATATGCGTCTGATAACGAAGAAGTTTATGATAATAAACTCGGTAAACGAATTGCCGAATGTGGAATGTTTGATGACTTTGAAATAGTCGTTTTACACGATTCGATCGAGTTTGCAAATTCTACTGATAAATTCTTGTGGGCAACTTGGACGCGTTTTAATCCTTCGACAGATATTTTCGCAAAAAAAATTAAAGTTGTGAATAATCACATTTCATATAAATCACCAATCGTTATTGATTCACGAATGAAGCCTTGGTATCCAAAAGAAGTTGAGGTTCGTGATGACATTAAAAAGTTGGTTGACACTCGTTGGAAAGAATATTTCACAAGTAAATAATTTATGACAAATCGTAAAAAAATATTTGGAATTGCCGCAATTATTTTTATAATTTCGTTTATCATTGCACTTTCTTATGCTTATTTTATTGAACCAAATCGTCTTGTTGTTAATGCTCAAACTATAAAAATAAAAAATTGGAATAAAGCATTTGATGGTTTAAAGATTGTTGCGATTTCTGATATTCACGGAGGTTCAAACTTTGTAACAGAAGAAAAAATACGTGAAGTTGTAAAAGCTGCAAATGCACAAAACGCTGATTTA
>JBGTHN010000496.1:0-3282 GCA_041746235.1 Pyrinomonadaceae bacterium
GCCGCCAAAATATAACAAGCTAAAGCAACCATCATAAATGCTTCGTCCGACATAAAGTTTGTCGTTTGCAAACGCCATATCAAAATTGCGAATGAACCAAAGATTGCCAAAAATGCCGGAAAATATTCTTTCCAGGGAGAATTTATTTCCGTCGCTCTAATTTCTTGTGCTGTAATTTCTTGTGCCATAGCTTTTTTATGTTAAAGTCTTTGTCTCGTCATCTGTTTTTGACAGATCATTTATGACTTTTTTAAATTTATCCTCAAATCCAAAATGATTTCGATTTGTATGTCCGCCTAAAATAACATTGTATTTATCGCCGAATTCGTCTTTTTCGATTAAAGCCCAAATTCTTTTATGTGAAAAGAAAAATACAAATATCAAAGCAAAAATCAAACCAACTCCGCCAAAATACCAAGCAATAAATGCACCGTTAAAAGGATCATATTTGATTGACAAAATATGTGCCAAAGGAACTTTTTCAAAATCCTTCAAACGCCATTTGTATCCAAGTTTCGGAGCTCCAACAGGAATTTTGTCGGAAACATTTCCGGCAAAAGCAAAAACTCGTGTTTTCTTGCCGTCCTTTGGTGTAACCTGCAAAACGGCAGCCGGATTATTATATTCCTTAGATTTTGTATCGGGATTTCCATCTTGATTAAATGTAAAATCCGGTAAAAATGATTCGTATTCAATTAAAGTTCCATCTTCCAAAACGGTTGAATTGTTTAGAATCGAACCATCTTTTATTTTTGTTTCTTTAACTCTGGCTAAATTTACCAGCAAAGGTTTCGCATCACCTTCCTGGGGTGTAAGTTCCAGAGTCATTACGCGGGCATTTCCAACCGGAATCGTTTGAGCCTGAAAGAAACGATAACCACGATAATTAAATGGATTGTTCAAACTGACATCTGCTTTTTGAAGACCATATTGTGTATCGTCAATAGTTATACTCGTTCGCCAATCCAAAGTATTAAATGTTTCAATTGAACCATTCGGGTCAATAAGTTGTTGCTGAATATCTGTGCAAGTGATACTAAACGGAAGTTTGACGGCATAGCGAATTTGTTCGTCAAGATCAAACTCGATCAACTCGATCTCTTTTGTTGTTTCTCCTGGCAAAAATCGCACATCTGCATCAAATCCGGTTTGATTCGCAACAAAATGACCGATGAAAAGTGTCAAAAGTGCAACGTGAACAATATATGCTCCGAGTCTATTCCATTTGCCACTTTCGCCAAAGACATACAAATTGCCGTCTTTTTCAGTTATCTTCGGTCGTAAGCCATTTTTTATAAAAGCCTTGCGGATATTTTTTGAGATTTGCTCATCATTATCCGCAAATACACCGATTTCTGCATTTTGTTTTTGTCCTAACAACCATTTTTTTGTTCCGGTTAATTTTGGTTTAACAATATATGACCAAGCTGAAGGAAAACGGTCTATTGAAGCAAGAATTAGATTTAGTGAAAGCACTAACAAAATCAGATTAAAATACCAACTGTGATAAATATCAAATAATCCCAAAGCACCATAGACAGTTTTTTGTGCAGGTGTTAATCCCGCAAAATAAGCGTCAAATCCATTTACATTCTGTTGAACTATCAACATTCCAGCCATAGAAAGTGTTACCAAAACACAAAGCAACACCACGCCAAATTTTACCGAACTCAAAAAATCAAGAACTTGATTTAAAACAGGCGGCGATTTACGTTTAACTTGTGCTTTGGGTTTTGCTACCTCTTTGACTGATTCTTCTATTGCTGACATTACTAATGCTTTTGACTTATATTATTACCGATTGACTATGTTAAAATCATAACTTAGCAAAATATATTTGTCATCCCTGTATTAATTAGTTTTACTGCAATAAAGAATGATAAAAATTTAGTATTGATTGATTTGGCAATTTTATTTATTGACTGTATTCTTTTGTTTATAAATTAATTTGCAGATTTTTTAAATGGAAACAGCAACAGTAGAAATACAAGAAACACATAGCATCAGCATCGGCAATAAAATCAGTGCATATTTTGAACTGACAAAACCGCGTATCGCATTTATGTTGGTTTTGACATCAGCGGCAGGATTTTATCTTGGTGGAACACAAGGCTTTAATATTTGGCTATTTATAAACTCAATGACAGCAATAACTTTGCTTGCATTCGGAGTTGCCACATTGAATCAATATATCGAAAGAGACATTGATACGAAAATGGAAAGGACAATGAATCGTCCTTTACCGTTGGCAAAAGTTTCACCAAATGAAGCCTTGATCTTTGGAATTTCATTGTGCGTAATTGCCGAAGTTTATTTATATTTTGCAGTAAATACTTTAACCGCGATTCTTGGATTAACGGTTATTATTGGTTATGTTTTTCTTTACACACCATTAAAAACACGCACAACCGCTTCAACTGCGATTGGAGCTTTGCCCGGTGCTATGCCGCCGCTTATGGGTTGGACTGCTTCGGCAAATGAAATAACGCTCGGAGCGTGGTTTTTATTTACATTGCTCTTTTTGTGGCAATTTCCACATTTTCTGGCGATTGCCTGGATGTATAAAGAACAATATGCAAAAGCCGGAATTAAAATGCTTCCGGTCGTTGAAAAAGACGGCAAAATTACAGCACAGCAAATTGTTTTATTTACAGTTATGCTTTTACCTATAAGTCTTGCACCGTTTTTCCTAGGCATTTCGGGTTTGATCTATCTTGTTGGAGCGATAATTTTAGGAATTTGGTTTTTATATACAAGTATTAAAACTGCACGAGCAAAATCGGTGGAGCAAGCACGCAAATTGTTGCTTGTGTCCGTTTTATACTTACCTTTAATTTTTGCCTTAATGGTTTTTAATCACTAAAAGTTATGGAAGTTGGAACAGCCGAACCTATCAAAGAAAAAAAGAAAAAATTACGAAAACGCACGGGTTTTAGTCGTCGAAGCGGTTTTGGAAATAATAATAATGATAGTGGAGACGATGGTGATGGCGGCGGTGGAAACGGTGGTGATAATAAACCAAAAAAGCAGGAAAAAGAAAATTTAAATCCAGAACCAACAAATAAATCGCGGATTTTAATGATTTTTTTGCTGTTGGTTGTGCTAATGACTTTCGGTGGTTTAATTAGTGCCTATGTCGTTCTTTCAACAAATGGTGCGGCGGAATGGCAACCGATTTCAAAGCTTCCATTTCAAGTTTGGGTCAGCACAATAGTAATTCTTGTAAGCAGTCTAACTTATCAAATTGCAAATTCCGCATTATTAAAAGACCGGAATGAAAAA
>JBGTHN010000497.1:0-3319 GCA_041746235.1 Pyrinomonadaceae bacterium
TAGCGACACTTTCCCTGATTAAATTTGTTTCCAACGCCGAAGCAACAACACCGTCCAAACCACATTTTGCCGTAAGTTCAGCTAAATTTACAACTTGCGAACTAAGTTCTTTTTCAATTCCGATCTCGTTTAAAGTATCACGATTAAAACTCGTCAAAACAGTTACGCCGATTATTTTTGGCTTTCGCAAGTTTTCTTTTTCGCAAATCTCTCCAACTTCCGCAACTGTCTGTCGCATCATTTCGCTACCGCCGGAAGCGTGTATGTTAAACATCCAAACGCCCAAACGGGCAACTTCTACCGATGCTTTTGCAACTGTGTTTGGAATATCGTGAAATTTTACATCAAGAAAAATCTTGATTCCATCATCAACAAGTTCCCTTACAAAAGATGCACCTGCCGAAGTAAATAGTTGCAGACCGATTTTGAATGCACCGACATATTCACGCAAATCTGCAATATGTTTGCGTGCTTCATCTGCCGTCGGAACATCTATTGCGACGATTATTTTTTCTTTTGGATTATTCAATGCTCTTTTTGATTTCATATAAATTTTTTGGAACTTTCTTTTGCCAACTATCAAACATTTTAGGCTTTTCTTTTGTAATTTCCAAAATCAACTCTATTTCTTCGGGCGAAAAATAGTCTCGTTTTTTTGATTCAACATTATTTTGCGGAATGTTTTGATAAAGCCATTTACGATATTCGATCAAACCTTCGCCATAACCTCTTTGGATAGCTTCCAGATCAGCTTTGCGTTCAAATTTTGTTATAAAACTTTCCGAAGTCAATCTCACTAAACCCAACAATTCAAGCCGATTTTTCTCTGTGTAATATAAAACGTGAGCAAGTTCGTGAGCCAAAATTGCACGAATCCCTTCTAATGGTGCATTGAGTTGGAAAACTTTCGGATTGACATAAACAATATGCCGCATTTTTTGAAATGTAAGAAATCTTGTATAAGAAACTCTCGCCTTGAAAAAATTTGAATTGCTGCTAAATGTCTTGATCTTTATTTTTTTTAGTTTGATTTCGGGATAAGATTTTTGGGCAATTTCGTTGATAATTTGTTGTGTTCGATCAATTGCCTTTTGATTTTCATCGTTAATTTGGGCTTTTGTGTAATTTACAAAACTTAGAACAAAAACCATTAACCCCAAATAAACGATCAATCTCTGCATAAATATTTAGTTAAATGATTCAAAAACAAGACTGCGGAAAAACTTCGTAATCCTTAACGCACCATTTGTTAATAGACGCTTTTTCTGATCATTTAGATGCAAAAATGGTAAGGCTGTCTTTGGATATTCAATTCTATCTTTCCTTAAAAACTTCTGACATTTCGCTCCGGCTTCTTTTGCGTCGGCAGCTTTTTGAAGTGCATTTTCGGCTTGATGTTCTTTGTCTAAATCCAAGTAAATAAGATAGACCATAAACCAGGCATCAGCAAATTTGGCATCTGCTTCAACAGTTTTTCCCAGATATTCCAATGCTTTCGGTAAGTTTTTAGTCTGGAAATAAGCTGAACCAATCAAATAATTTAATTCCGGTGTGTCGGAAACGTCTATGGATTCTTTGAATGCGACAATTGCCTCGTGCCAATTCTCTTCGGATGCCGCCAACATTGCCCATATATAATTTGCCGCAACCATTGTTTCAGGAAAACTTGCCAGAACACTTAACATTTTACGAGCTTTTTCGGATTCGTATCTATCGGCATAAATTACGCCCAATAATAAAAGTGCTTTTGTATTTTGCGGAGACAATTCAAAAACTTTTATCAAATAATTTTCAGCCAATTCAAATTTATCAACCGAAAATAGTTTTTCGGCAATAAATAATTGCAGAGGAATGTTGGATGTGGACAATAACGAAGCACGTTCAAGCGTGCGAAATGCTTGCTTTTCCTCGTTTTCTTCCAAGAGCCTTAAACCTTCTTTGACAAGATGTGTAAAAAGTTCTGCATTTGGATTTTCGTGGTTTGAAAGAATTTCTGCCAAGTCTTTTTTCTGTTTATTTTCGCTTAGCTTTTCACCTTTTTTCTTTCTGACATTAACTGCCATTTCTTCCGACAGACGCTCGGAAATATTAGGTTCAACATTTAAAACCGCTTCCATAAATGTTGAGATTAAAATGTGGTCTTTTTCAAAAGATTCGGATTGACGTGAGATAAATTCATACGCCATCGCTAATTGTTCGGTAACTTGTTTTATGCGAAATTCAAGCAGAGAAACTCTTTCAAGCAGATGGTCTTCGTAATATGAAGGTGGAATCATTTCCGCTTCGTGTCGTTGAGATGAAGGAAAAGTAACGATCATCAGGCGAGTTCCGCATTTACAGCAACTCGTTTCGCCGGGATCATTTGCCGCCCGACATTTCTGACAAAAATGTGCAATTTTATCCATCGTTAATCAAAGTCAAGCGGATTTCTAAACGGTTCATCCGAATCCTTATCAGCCTTCTTAAATGCTTCATCAAATTTTTCCTGCAAGATTCTCTGACGATCTTTTTGAGCCTGTTGTTCCTGAGAAAATATTTGCTCACGCAATTCTTTCTTTTTATTCAAATCGCTTTGCAAGTCTTCAAATGAACCCAATGTTTTCTTTTTTTCCTCGTGCGAAATGATTGCTCCAGTTTGACCGTCAATCGTTAAAACCGCTTCACAACAAGGGCAAATTATGCTGATTCTTTCCATAAAAAAACTCCGTTAATAAAATGATTTCTATACTTAACCGCGGTTTGAAAGCTCTTTAAGAAAACTTAAGAATCACAAAAGTTATCAATAATTCTCACTTTACTTTTTCTCAATTTTCTCGCCTGAGTTGTCACTACCTATCGATTTAACACCAACTGCTTCTAAAATAGTGCTTACCGAATCAGTCTTATAATTTTTTAATTTTCCATCTTCGAGATCATAAACTTTTCCATTTTTGAGAAAAACTTTTACTTTAATATCGTTTCCGTTAATGATTCTCTCTAATCTATCAATTTGCGGATTGTTTAAAAACTTACGTGTTTCTACAAAATCCGCTCCTCTGCTTTCTACTGTCAATTCGGAATCATCAGGCAATTTCATCTTGGGTATTTCGGTTTTATTTTTTGAAGTATCAATTACTTTTACATTTGAATTGTCCAAGGTTGGATTTTTTGTATTTACATTCTGTAATCCATTGACCAAATTTGCATTGGTGTTGCCGATATTTTCTGCTTGCTTGGGAACAATTATATTTGTGTTTTGTGCATTCGCATTAGTTTGCCCGTTTTCTGTACTTCCGCAAGATGAAGCACAACCGCTTAATAATGTTAATGAAAAAAATAT
>JBGTHN010000498.1:0-2221 GCA_041746235.1 Pyrinomonadaceae bacterium
AAGAGCTTTAGTTGGAAAACCGCGAGTTATTTTTGCCGATGAACCAACAGGAAATCTGGATTCAAAAACGGGCGAAACGGTGGAAAATCTGCTTTTGCAGATGAACAAAGAATTGGGAATAACTTTGATTATCGTTACGCATGACGAGGATTTGGCAAACAAATGCGAGCGAATAATTGAAATAGTTGATGGAAGAATAGTAGATGAAAAGTGAGAAGTGAGAAGTGAAAACTAAACAAGGTTCTTTAGTTCTCAGTTTTCACTTCTCATTTCTCAGTTATTAACATTATGAAAATTTGGGACTTAATTAGAATTGCAAACCGCAATCTTTTGCGTGCAAAACTTCGCACATTTTTGACCGTGATGGCAATCTTTATTGGAGCGTTTACCTTAACTTTGACCAACGGAATCGGCGACGGTTTGCGGGATTATGTTGAAAAGCAAGTTAAAAACATTGAGGGAAATACTATTTTGCTTGTCCGCAAAAAATTTCCGCAGGAAGATGAAGTCAATGAAAAACCCAGCGAACCCGAAGAATATAAAGAAGCGACGGAAGACGAAGCAGGAAATAGAATTGACCCGAATTCAATTGTCGTTTCGCTCGAACAGATCGAGAATTTGGCGAAGGAATTTCCAGAAGTGAAAAGCGTAACGCCAGCCTATCCGATGGATGCTGAATATATTGCTTTGGAAGGAGGGAAAAAATATCAAATTTCGCTCGGAATGTTGTCTGATGGTTTTGAGCAAAAGCTCGAAGCTGGAAAAATGTTTGACGGGAAAAATCAGATAATTCTACCACTTCATTTAGCAGAAGCCTTTGATAAAAGTGTCAATAATGTTGTCGGTAAAACTGCAACTGTCGGATATAAGTTGGAAGATTCCGACGAAATAAAAACCATCGAATTGAAAATTGCAGGCGTTGCAACTAAAGGTTTTATATCAAATATTAATTCATTCGTAGATGTCGAAACTGCCAAGTTCATTTACACAGATCAAAGAGGCGAAGGCAACAGCTTTAATCGTTTTTCAAATTTTACATTTCAATTAAATTCTTCGGATGAGAAGGTTTTAGAGTCGGTTAAAACCAAATTAGATGAGAAAGGTTTTTCGGCAATGAGTTACGCAGATATTGAAAAACGGACTTACGATGCGATCGGTATTTTGCAGATCGGTCTGAATTTGTTTGCATTTATCGCTCTGCTTGCCGCATCTTTCGGAATTATCAACACTTTAATAATCGCTGTAATGGAGCGAACAAAAGACATCGGTTTGCAAAAAGCTCTCGGAATGGGACGCGGGAAAATCTTTACTCTGTTCTCGCTTGAGTCCATTTTTATAGGTTTTTGGGGAGCAATGCTCGGAATTGTCGGCGGAATAATTGTTGGAACGGTCGCAAATCTATATTTGGCAAAAACTTATTTTGAGTCATTTGAAGGTTATAGTCTGTTTGTTTTTGCACCTTTATCAATAGTATTAATAATGTTGCTTGTTTGTGTAATCGCTTTTCTCGCAGGTGTTCTTCCGGCATTTCGGGCAAGCCGTCTGAATCCGATCGAGGCATTGCGATATGAATAGGTTTGTTTATTTACACAATTCGCTCTAAATTAAAGTTATGAATAAAGTCATTTTAATTACAGGCACCTCAAGCGGAATCGGGAAAGAAACGGTTAAGTTATTCCAAACCAAAAACTGGAAAGTTGCCGCAACGATGCGGAATCCCGAAAGTGCGGAGGATTTGCAACGAATCGCCGATGTTGAATGTATTCGGCTTGATGTTACAGATGTTGATTCGATCAAATCGGCGATACAAGAAACACTCGATAAATTTGGGCGGATTGATGCGATTGTCAATAATGCGGGTTATGGATTAGTCGGTGCGTTTGAAGCGGCAACCGAAGAACAAATTGAGCAGCAATATCAGACAAATGTTTTTGGATTAATGAATGTTTGCCGTGAGATTTTGCCGTATTTTCGTGAGCAAAAACGCGGAACAATTGTAAATGTTGCATCGGTTGGCGGACGCATAACATTTCCGCTTTACAGTCTTTATCACGGCACAAAATGGGCGGTCGAAGGTTTTTCGGAATCGCTTCAATTTGAAGTTCGTCCATTTAATATCAAAGTGAAGATCATCGAACCGGGACCGATCAAAACTGATTTTTATGATCGTTCGCAGGATCTGACGAAAAAAGAAGGTTTGACGGCTTACGATCATTACATT
>JBGTHN010000499.1:0-2469 GCA_041746235.1 Pyrinomonadaceae bacterium
TAAATTTAGCGAACTCTGATTTTGTAAAAGTAGTTGCGAACTCTATTTTTGCATTTGAGATTACGATTGGAAATCTCGCTAATTCATTTACTAATAGCATTGGATATTATGTAGATGCGATACTTGTAACTGAAACTTTTAGTGATCCAAAACCAAATAGAGATGTTTTCAATGCTTTAATGAAAACAAGAGAGTTAGTTGTTTTACAAACGATAGGTATAAATCCACAAGATTACTTAAAATATAAAAGATACACTCGTTTTATTCATATTGCTATTATGGCTGACAAAACTTTTAACACTAATATTTCTGGGGAAGAACCTAATCAAGAAGAAGCAGAATTTGTGTTGAATTTTGTAACTGATTCTATTATTCAAGTAGAAAATTTAGATAATGATATTTTGAAGCCGTATGACCGCTTGAGTTAAATATATGAACCGACCAAAAATAAATCTCGATGTTCTTGATGAAGAATCTGCATCGCAGACAATTGAAATTATTTCCAAACTCGCTGATGAACATGACACAGAGTGGGCATTAGTTGGTGGTTTGGCATTGCTTTTGTATGGTAGCGATAGACTTACCAAAGATATTGATATTATTGCAAATAAATGTTTGCCTGTTCCAGAGAGTCAGATTGTTGGAAAGTTGAAACAGGGCGGAGAGCGTTTTGAGACCAAGACTGATAAAAAGACTGTTTCGGTAGATTGGATTATTCGTAACGATGTATTCAAACAAATGTTTGCTCAAGCATTAAAGGAAGCCGTTAAAATAAATGATGTTCCGGTTTTAACACCTGAATGGTTAGTGATTTTGAAATTTATTGCGGGACGTTTTAAAGATCAAGAAGATGCCGTATTTTTACTTAGTAGAAAAGGATTGGTTGATCGAAAACTCATTAAAGAAAATGTAGTAAAAACGGCAGGAGAAATTGCTTGGGAAATGGCAAAACACGGCTATCAGCGTTGGTTTGATCTAGCCGATGGTCGAAGTCTCGAAGAACAACGCAATGAAAAGGAAGGATATATTGATTCATAAAAAAACCACAAAAAAAGGATGAGAGAATTTTCATCCCTCATCCTTCATCCTTCATCCTTCATTTACGGAGCGATCGAAACGGGATAGATTGCTGAATAGTTGCCGTAGTTGGCGTTGTTTTCAAAATAGACGGCACGGACTTCGATTTGTTCGGCGTTGTCGGGTTGGGTGGAAGTGATGTTGAACACACCGGGACTGGTTTGGAGGAACGCGGCGAGTTGCCAATTTCCACCTTTGTGGCGAAATTCGACCTTGATGGCATTTAAGCCTTGCTTGCGGAATTCGCATTCGACAGCGAAGTTTGCCAGCGGACGCAATTTCAATTCGGGCGTAAAATGTTCTTCGCCGAGATTGGCTTCTTCGGCGGTAACGACGTTTATAAGTTCGCCGTCGGCTTGTGTATAAATAGTTTTTTGAGCCTTCATTCCCGCCACTACTTCACGGGCACGTTTTTTGACACCATTCGGCACAGCATCGGCAGCACCGGCTGGCAAAGCCCACGTTGGATCGTTTTCCGTTTGTCCATTGATGTTGCCGTTTGCCACATCATCTACATAATCATTAACCTGTCTTGTTTGTAGTTTCGCCGCGTTTTTCGCGTCCACCCAATATTGCACCCATTCATTATCTTTAGTGGTTTGAGTAAGAACCGCCGCACTAATCCCGTATTTCGCGGCAAGCGTCGGTAATTGTGCAGTAAAATTTGCCATCCATACAGCAAACGCATCCCAATTTCTTGGAATGTAATCTCTACTAGGCATAAAATTGCCCTCCTTTATTTAATTTTTTAGTTAGTGATTTTGCAGAAGGTCGTAAGAGCGTGGGTAGAGAATGTTGTTTTAGTCGAAATGACGGATTCTTCGATAATTGCAGGAGAATTCATCAAATTTTCGGCATCACCTCTCGACGTTCGTGCGAGATTCTGTAAAATTACGAGGTTATTATCAAACTTTTTGTTAAAAAAAGTCAATATTATTTTTTACGTCAGCAGTCTTAGGTTCTGTTAAAATAAGCAAATGTTAGCGAAGCTGACAAATTTAATAGCGTCGGGAGCAATCCCGACGAATGATGAAAAAATTGATCCGACGCTGAAAGTGTCGAATCATCAACTAAATTCGTCCCTTACAGGGACGGCTCGATTGTTTGATATTTACGTCGGGATTGCTCCCGACGCTATTAAATCAGTCGCTTTCAGCGATAAATAAAACTTAGGTCAACCGAAACTAGCGTTAGCCGATGCGTTGAACAAACTGATTCTGATATTTTTTATGGCTAATGCCCCATCTGCAAAAAAAATACGCCCCAAATCATCTTTCGCCTGCCCCAAATGAATTGTTGTTTGCCCCAAATGAATTGTTGTTTGCCCCAAAACAATTGACGAATGCCCCAAATAAAATGGGGAATGCCCCAATTCAATTGTTGATCGCCCCA
>JBGTHN010000500.1:0-7435 GCA_041746235.1 Pyrinomonadaceae bacterium
GAATTCAACGCATTAAGTTTGTTATTTCACGTCATACGAAGAACCAAAAATTTCTTGTTTAATAAGCTAAATCCTGAAAATGAATTTGACATTAAATTATGGGAAATTTATCAGGATAGATTACAATCACAAATAAATGAAATATCTTTAAACGCAAAAGGAGTTTTTGAAAGGTTACTGAAGTTTACTGAAGAAATAGCCGAAACTAAATCTGAAGATGAACAAATTGCGTGGAATGAGATAGTCCAAATCTGTTCGGATAGATATAAAAATGCTATGGAATCACTCAGCGATGAATTATCAGATGAAGAAAATAAAGATTTTTGGTCAGACCGCGAAGTAGAGTTTTATTTAGGAACTTACTTAAATAGTAAATATCAAAAGATTCAAAATGATTAAATCAAAACTCCGCAAAATCTATCTTGCTAAACAGCAAACATTGAGCGAATCGGAAAGAAACGAAAAAAGTCTGCAAATATGCGGACTTTTTTTTGAACGATTCGGTTTGGACGATGTTCGATATTTGCATTTGTTTCTTTCTATCGCTGAAAAAGGTGAGATTGATACATCTTTTATTATCAACGAATTGTGGGGCGATCTTGTGAATGTTAAAACGGTTGTTCCGCGTGTGAATTTTGAAAAAGATGTTTTGGAACATCTTGAATTTAATTTCGAAACTATCCTCAAAGTCAGTCATTGGGGAATTCCCGAACCTATTGGAAATGAATTTGTTGAAGAGAAAAAATTGGACATCGTTTTAGTTCCGATGTTGTGTTTTGACGAAAGAGGTTTTCGCGTCGGACATGGAAAAGGTTATTACGACAAGTTTTTAAGCCTTTGTCGGGAAGATTGTTTGAAGATCGGTCTAAGTCTTTTTGAACCCGTTGAAGAGATCGAAAATGTACAGGATTTTGACGTGAGATTGGATTATTGTATAACGCCTGAAAATATTTGGGATTTTAGATAAAAGTTTTGTCCGATAAAATTCTTTTGAAAGAGAAATCTATGTTAATCTGAGAATTCTTTTATGCGTCGTAGAAAATCTGCAATCTTCTTTTTAATTCTCGGTATTTGCCTTGTCGCATTGGCAGTTGCTTTAAATATTGGCTGGATTTTTCTCAATCTCCAAGAAATAGCTCTGCTTGTTTTCGGGATAATTTTTTTCGCACTTATCATTACAGGTTTAGTTTTAAATACTACTTTTTTGATCCGTGAAATTAGAAAAAATGAACAGCAAGATGCTTTCTTAAATGCTGTTACACACGAACTCAAAACGCCGATCGCTTCGATTAAACTCTATCTTGAAACCTTAAAAACACGGGATGTTACGGAAGAAAAACGGAAAGAATTTTATGATGTAATGCTTGCTGACAGTGACAGACTTCTAACGACGGTTGAACAAGTTTTGCAAGCGGGACACATCAGGGAAAAATCCCGCAAACTGAACCTTTCAAAAATCGAAGTCGGTGAATTACTTGCTGAAAGTGCCAAACTGGTTCGCACTCGCTATAAATTGGAAGATGAAGCGATTCGAGTTGCGGAAGTTCCTGCGGATACTTTTATTTCAGGCGATATAGCAGAACTTAGAACGGTCTTTGGAAATCTTCTGGATAATGCTGTCAAATATTCTAACGATGAAATTGACATTCTTATAAGAACACGAATTTACCTGACTAAATTTGTCGAAATTCACATCAAAGATAAAGGCGTTGGAATTTTACAAAATTAACTAAAAAATGTTTTTAAGAGATTTTATCGCATCCCCAATAATTCAACTGAAGTGGCAAAAGGAACTGGTTTGGGGCTTTACATCGTCCGTTCAATTCTCAAAAAACATAAAGGAAAGATTATTGTAAAGAGCAAAGGTGAAAACAAAGGCAGTACTTTTATTGTGCGTCTGCCAAAAATTTCGTGATAGTAATGGATGAACACGGAACTTTGCCGAGACAATTAAATGTTGTGTCGAATTGGACGGAAGAATTAAAAAAAAAATACGGAAAACTCCAACTAATACAAAAATAATACAATCCTAAATTTCCCTTTCTAAAACTCAATCCGATAAACTTACAATTGATGAGCAAAATTTTAATCGTAGAAGACGAAAAACATATTGCGGATGGCATAAAATTTAATCTCGAAGCCGACGGTTTTGAAACGGAAATTGCTGCTGATGGCGAAATTGCTCTAAACTTATTATTTGTTGAAAATAAACAATTTGATGCGATAGTTTTAGATGTGATGTTACCGAAAGTCGGAGGTTTTGAAGTCGCCGGAAAATTGCGTGAAGCGGAGAATTATACGCCAATTTTAATGCTGACAGCACGTTCGCGTCCCGAAGATGTTTTGCAAGGATTTGAAGCGGGTACGGACGATTATCTGCCGAAACCTTTTGAGCTAAATATATTTCTTGCACGTTTAAAAGGATTGCTTCGCAGACAAAAATGGTCTAAAAACGATTCGCCGATTGAAAATGACGTTTTCACAATCAATGATAAAACTATTGATTTCACTAATTTAGAATTAAAGACCGAAGATGAAACGATCCAACTAACTTTGATGGAAGCAAATTTATTAAAGCATCTGATTAAAAATGCAGGAAAAGCAGTTTCACGAAAAGAAATTCTCGAAGAAGTTTGGGATTTGCACGAAGAAACAGACACTCGGGCGATTGATAATTTTATTGTTCGTCTTCGCAGATATTTGGAAGAAAATCCGTCAAGCCCGCAAATTTTGCAAACAGTTCGAGGTGTCGGTTATAAATTCGTAATTCGTAATTCGTAATTCGTTTTACATTTTCCTCCGTCCCAAAACCTTCAAATTTTTACGCCAATTTTCTGCCAAATCAAATCGAAATATTTCAATTTCTTCCGAGATAGTTTTTGCTAAAAAGTTAAAATCTCTGTGAAAACTCAAAGTCGGTGCGACCAGATAAACGGTCGTTGGTTTATTGGCAATTTCCAGTTTTCCGAAAACTTTTGCCTCATTTAAAACACCTTTCTTTCTTTGCAATTCTATTTTTCGCCAATAATCAACGGCTTGAAAAATCATTTCTCTATCCGGCGAAACTTTTAATTCGATAATTACCAAACGCCCATCTTTACGAAGTGCAAGCAAGTCAATTTTATCTCGTGATGTGCGAAATTGATTGTAAATCGGCGACAAAATAAGGTTTGCATCGAGCAATTTTATATTCTGTCGCAAAATGCTTTCAAGCCACGCTTCGGGGGAAGTTTGATAAAATGCGTGTTGTTTATTTGGCGAATCAAAGCGGCGATATTTTTCGATGTTCTCAAAAAGTTCATTGAAATCTTCGTGCGAATTTTCGTTCAAAATTCTACGTTTATTATCAATTCCAAACCAGGTTTTTTCTTCATCAAAAACCTTGCGAACACGTACAAAGGGCAAACCCGAATAACGCAAAGTTTCGCCGTTTTTTGTGTATAAATGGTCAATCTTTTCGGGAGCAAGTTTAATAATTTCCTGCGATATTTTGCTTAATTCCAAATCTTTGGAAATCTGCAATTTTGTCGGTTTATAACGCCATAAGTTTTGAATTGCAAGCGGTTTTGTTTTAACGATCTCAATTTGCGAATTCTTGGATTTACTCTTTGTTTTTCTGCTTTTTGCTTCAACAAGTTTTATCTTGGCTTGCCAATTGTCCTGCAAACAAGCGTGAAGTTTTTGCAAATTTCTAAAAACTCTTTTCCCGCTCAAAATCCAAATTTCATCAATCGGATTTTTTTTGCGGCGTTGGAGTTTTGAAAGCCAAAGAATTGCCGTTGAAAGAAGAATTTCCGGTGTCAGCGAATCGGAAACATCCGTTAAAACAGCAGACTGTATTCTTAATTTATTTTCCAGAATAATTTGTGCAAAACGTCCGTTTTCCTTGTTTAATTCAACTCTTGTTAATTTCGTATTTTCGATTTCCGAAACAATTAAATTAGCGATTTTGTTGGCTCTTTCAAGTCTCGCCAGTTCAACCGCTTCGCCCAGGATTTCGGCTTTTGCACGAGGAATAAGTTCTAGTTTGATTTCTTCTTTAGCAAAGTTTTTGCTTAATTTAAGAGAGATCTTTTCGTCGTTAATTTCTGCTTCAATAATTCGCCAAGTCTGAAAACCTTTCTCGTCCAAAAAACTGAAAAGAGTTTTATTTTTGGTTTGTTCGATCTCAATTTCGCTTGAGCGGAGTGCGAAAGTTTTTCCCCATTGATGAACAAGCAGCCATTCATTATGAGAATTTATTAAAGTTTTGAGTTTGTTACTCATTTTGGGAATAATGGAACGCGGGCTGCCAGCCTGCGAGGAAAAATTTTTAAGCGTTCGATCAAAGTTTAACTAAATGTTTGATTTTTGCCACGTTTGTTTTCGTGCTGTCGCACTCATTGCAAGCGGGACGCTTGCGTTCCGACCGAAGATACTTCAACCGAAGATGTCCCGACCAAATTTGTTTTTTGCAGAAAAGATTCGACCATTGCTTCCGACCACAGATCGTAACCTTTGACCGATGGATGAACGCCGTCTTCGCAAAAGAAATCATTTTCAATTTTTCTTACCTCTTGAAAATAATAAACATTTTCCATCGTAGAAATTAAATCTATCGTATTAAAATGATGGAGTTTAGCGAGTCTTGAAAGCAAATACCGCAAAGGATTCGGCAAGGCGAGAAAATCCCGCACCATCGGAACATTGGCGAGAAAAATCTCGGCTTTTGGATATTGTTTTTGGAGTATATTTATTAATTCACTTATATCGTTTCGCCATTTTATCGGACTGCTCAGACCGAAAACATCATTTGCTCCGAGGGCAATGACGATCACATCCATTTGTTCGTTCGGGATGTTCGGGATTATTTCTTGAATCGCTCGTCTGACCGTAATTCCGCTAACTCCGAAGGCGTGCCAATGAACGGATTTTTCTGTTTTCAGGCTGAGATGTTTGGCGAATTGTCCTGTGAATGCTTCCTTATGAGTTTTTGCACCGATTCCGGCAATTGTGGATTCACCAATTGCCAAAAAATTTATTCTTTCGGATTGTTCGCCGACATTTCCATTTGTTTCACCGCCCGCGTCGGGAAGTCGTCCGACCTTTAGACGCACAAATTGTCCTTGCAGATACAAAAATGGAAGAAGCGGACTAATGATCAGACCGCCGAGAATATACTTTTTTTGCATTTGAGCAAGGTCTTTTTCCCGTCGGAACATTTTGTTTTCCGAGTTTCTTTCAGCTTCTGTCATTGTGTTAAAATCTCATTTCGCCAATGATTTCGTCAAATTCAAATAAGATTTTGTTTATCGTCTGTATTGCTCTGATCTTTGGCTCAGCGTGCCGATTTTGGCAAAGCAAGAAGGATAATGTAAATCTCCAAACCTCCGATTCCGAAATAAACACGAATATTCCATTTTCAACAAAAGAACCCGAAGTTTTTCAAGCGGAATTTGTTGTTTCAACTTTTATAAACGGCGAAAAAAACGAACGAAAATATTTTGTGGCGAAAAAGGGTGAAAAACTTTTAACAAAGATCGGCGTTGGAAGCGAAGAAGAAATATCTCTGTTAACCTTGGCGGAAAACGAATCTTTTGTCATCGAACATTCGCCGAAAAAAATTGAAAAGAGAAGTTCTGCGGATACATCGTCTGATAATTCCGAAAACGACTGGGAACAATTTTTGACGATTAAATGGCTTAATGAAAAATCGGGTGCGAAGTTTCAGAAATTAGCAACAGAAAACAATCTGACAAAATATGTTGTAAAATTAGAAGATGCGACAAATTCGGAAATTTGGGTTTTTGTGGATGAGAAGTTGAAAATCCCCACCAAACAAGAAATTTACAGCGTTGTGGGTGATAAAAAGACTTTGACTTATTCGGTTGAAGTCAAAAACTATAAAACCGTTGTAGAAGATAAATTATTTGAATTGCCAAAAGATTACAAAGAAATTAATTAAGGCGTTAATTGTTAATTTTTCTGCGATTAACAATTAACAATCAACAATTCACAAACAAATGGAAGAACTAAAGAAATTCACAAGATATTTTAAACCTTACAAATGGCAGGTTTTTTTCGGCGTGTTGTTTATTTTGTTTGGAATGATCTTTAATTTGCTTGTGCCTTATTTAGTTGGTCGCGGAATTGATGAATTAAGCAATAATATTACACGGGAAAAAGTCATTTATTATCCGCTGGTGATCTTGGGCGTAAGTCTTTTTGGTGCAGTTTTTCTTTTTTGGCAACGACGGCTTTTGATCAACGCTTCGAGGCATATTGAATATGATATGCGGCGTGATTTTTATGATGCACTCGTTCATCAACCACTTGCCTATTTTCAAGAAACCAGAGTCGGCGATTTGATGGCACGGGCGACAAATGATCTGGCGGCGGTTCGCCAGATGGTCGGTCCGATGATCCTTTATTCGTTTCAAGCCGTGTTTGCATTGATGGTTGTTTTGCCGATAATGTTCGGAATTTCCGTCAAACTCACGCTTTTCCTGCTTATTCCAATGCCGTTCGTTTCAATAACGGTTAAAATTTTAGGTCAGCAAATCTACGTTCGATTCGAGAAAATTCAAGAATTCTTTTCGGGAATCACCGCACGTTCGCAGGAAAATTTGACGGGTGCGAGAGTTATTCGTGCCTATGCACAGGAAGATTCAGAGATCGAAGAGTTTGAAAAACTCAACCTCGAATACGCCAAAAAGAATATCTCGCTCGTAAAATTTGCGGCGGCGATGCGTCCGCTCCTTTTCTTTTTTATCGGGTTAAGTTTCGTCATCATCGTTGCGGTCGGAGTTCCGATGGCGGTTCGCGGCGAGATCACGGCGGGCGAATTTACTTCGTTTATTTTGTATTTGCAACGGATGATCTGGTATCTCATCGCACTCGGTTATGTCGTCAATTTATACCAACGCGGAACGGCGAGTTTGAAAAGATTCAATGCAATTTTAGAAACCGAACCGACGATCAAAGATGACGAAGGCGTTCAAAAACAACCGAAAATAAAAGGCAAGATCGAGTTCCAGCATTTGAATTTTGCATATAACGGAACGCCGATCTTGAAAGATATAAATTTAGAAATTGAACAGGGAAAAACCGTCGCGTTCGTCGGAAAAACCGGAAGTGGAAAATCTACGCTTGTAAGTTTGATCCCGCGTTTGATGAATGCTCCCGACGACACGGTTTTGGTTGACGGAATTCCGGTTCGCAAATATCCGCTCGAACAACTTCGCCGTTCGGTCGGTTTTGTCCAACAGGAAACTTTTTTGTTCAGCAACACTTTGGCGGAAAATATACTTTTTGGAGTCGAGAGTGAAGAGTCGAGAGTGAAGAGAAAAGAAATTTCGAGCGGACAAAATGCTCCACTCTCCGTCGAAAAAGCGGCGGCAATTGCGGGAATGACGGACGACATCAGAGGTTTTCCGAATGGTTATCAACAACTCGT
>JBGTHN010000501.1:0-4158 GCA_041746235.1 Pyrinomonadaceae bacterium
GGTGATTTTGCCGAAGCGGTAAAACTTTCTTCGGAAATTCTTGCCAGCAAAGGGTATATTTATCCGGCAACGATGGAAGATGTTCGTCTTATTGCGGAACTTGAGGACGGCGAAATCGTCAAGGGCGAAACGAAAGTTGCGTTAGTCGGAAATCGTATAAAAAACCTCAAACTCGAACCCGAAACCTGTCATCCTTTGCCCGAAACACTAACTGCAATTAAAAGTGCAAATATAATAACAGTCGGTCCCGGCTCACTTTTTACGAGTCTGCTTCCGCCTTTGCTCGTAAAAGATGTTGCGAAAACCATCGCAGAATCATCTGCAATAAAAGTTTTTATTTGTAATTTAATGACACAACCCGGCGAAACAGAAGGATTTTCAGCCCGCAGACATCTTGAAATCGTGAAAAAATATGCTTCGGAAATCAACTTTGATTATGTCATCGTCAATAATCGTCCGATAAAACAAACACAGGCGGAACGCTATGAATGCGAAGGTGCAAATCAAATTGGAATCGCCAATTCGATTTCGGCTGAAACGATTGAAGGTGCGAAGATCATTTATGGTAATCTTTTGGATGATAGCGAAAAAGTTCGCCACAATCCGAAAAAATTGGCTCAGACCGTTTTATTGTCTGCATTACAACAACCGCGTATGAGCAAAATGCGTGAGAAAATGCGGGAAATGGTGATGCAATAAGAAAGTAAAAAGTAAAAGGTAAAAAGTAAAAAAGTTTTTCACTCTATCGCTTTTCTGTTTTTTCACTTTATAGAGATATGGAAGATAATACAAACGAAAAAAAATCACTTGACGTATTGGTTTTGGCGGCGGGACTTGGAACTCGTATGCGTTCCAATCTGGCAAAAGTTCTTCACGAATTAGATGGTCGTCCGTTAATAAATCACGTCTGTCGGACAGCCACGGCACTTGCACCACGCAAAATCTATACTGTCATAGGACATCAGGGCGAGGATGTTAAAAATGCGGTTTTGGAAGAGTTAAATGAAGAACACGCCGAATTCGTATGGCAAAAGGAACAACTCGGAACAGGCGATGCGGTTAATTCCGCAAGAGAATTTTTAGAAAATGAAGAATCAACTCTGCTTGTTTTATCCGGCGATGTGCCGATGATCAAAGCCGAAACGCTTGCCAGATTGATTCAACAACACCACAATCATCGCGGCAAAGGTGCGGCTTGCACAATTTTGACCGTCGAACTCGAAAACCCGACGGGTTACGGTAGAGTCGTCCGTGATGTCGGCGGATTATTCGACAAGATCGTCGAACAAAAGGACGCTTCCGACGAAGAATTAAAAGTTCAGGAAATAAATGCCGGAATCTATTGCTTTGACACCAAAAAACTTTTTGAAACGCTTTCCAAAGTTCAAAATAATAATGCTCAGGGCGAGTATTATCTAACCGATGTTCCGAAATTGTTGGCAGAATCGGGCGAATCGGTTTCGCTTTATAAGCACAAGGACAATAACGAAATTGAAGGCATCAACAACCGCAAACAACTCGCCGACATGGAAAGAGTTTTGTGTCGTCGCACGATCAATAAAATGATGCTTGATTATGGCGTAACTTTTATTGATCCGAAAAGTGCATATATTAGTGCATCGGCAAGCATCGGACGCGACACGGTTATTTATCCGAATGTCAGCATCGAAGGCGAAACGGAAATTGGAGACGGTTGCATAATCCGTGCGGGAACACGCATTGCCCATTCAAAGATCGGACGAAATGTGGAAATTCTCGACAATTGCGTTATCATAAAAGCCGAAGTCAGCGACAATTGCAATATCGGACCATTCGCACATCTGCGACCAATGGCACGTATGGAAGAAGGCTCAAAAGTCGGCAACTTCGTCGAAATGAAAAAAACTGTCTTAGGCAGAAACTCCAAAGCAAATCATCTGACATATCTCGGCGATGCAACCATCGGCGAAAACACAAATATCGGTGCAGGAACGATCACTTGCAATTACGATGGCGTAAACAAGAACGCGACCGAAATCGGCAACAATGTAAGAATCTCATCAGATACAATGCTTATCGCACCTGTCAAAGTCGGTGACGGTGCAGCAACAGGTGCAGGAGCAATCGTTACAAAAGACATACCGCCCAATAAATTAGCGGTTGGTATGCCCGCCAGAGTTATTAAAGATTTGAGTCAGAAAGAGGAAGGCGAAAATAAAGAGTAAATTCCATCAAGTATGGTAGATTTTGAATGGGACATAAACAAAGCAGAAATAAACATCAAAACTCACGGTGTCAGCTTTGAGGAAGCATCGGATGTATTTTTTGATGATTTTTCTTTTGATGTCTATGATGATGCACATTCGGAATATGAAGAAGATCGGTTCTTGATTTTAGGTTTAACAATAAAAGGTGTTTTATTAGTCGTTTATACTGTTCGAGGAGAAGAAAGTTATCGGATTATTTCCGCCCGAAAAGCTACTAAGTCAGAAGAAAAAGCATATTGGGATGAGAGAAAAAATTATGAGTAAAGGAATTTTGGAAATAACGCAAGAAGATTACGAAGAGATGAAAGCAAAAGGGATTGACGATGAATCGCTACTCAAACCCGGCAAATATAAAATGCGTCGTCGAACGAAAATAGCGACAAAAGAGAAGTTGCGTCCTTCAAATACAAAAGTTGAATTCCAAATGAAACTTGATTTGGATTTATTAAAATATTTTCAAGAGTCTATCGAAAATGATGATATAAAATCTTTGCAAAATATTCTTAATGAAGCACTTCGCAATTTTGTGGAAACCGAAATGATGAAAAATAGCGTTGAAACTAAAATATTGAAAGACAAAACATTTATCAAAACTCTCGCAGATGAAATCAAGAAAGCCGCTTAATAAATGATTGAAGAAGAAGAATATTATCCAAAGTGGTTATACGAAGCCATTGTAGAAGATTTTCTACCATGGGAAAAAGCTCAAACTTTTACTTACGAAGAGTTTTCTGAAAAATATAGTCTTCATGATTCTATTTGGATTGGATTGTTTGCTAATGTAACTTACGAAGATACTGCAACTTTAGCAATTATTTGGGATGCAAGTTGGCTTCCAGACGAAATTGCAGAGTCAACTCCAGAAATAGTGAAACATCCCTTTTTATTCATTAAAGTGGAAAAAATGGAGCAGATAATTACTCGGAATTACAAAGATGTAAACGTAAATAGAGGAATCGCAAAATCTGAATTTACCAAAATTAGTGGAAGTAAAAACTCATTTATCGTTTACGATCATTATGGCGGAGAAGTAGAAGTAATTTTTTGTGGTCAAATGAAATTTTTGGGAATTGATAGAGAAAAAAAAGTGTTAGAAATTTAATATAGAAAATTATGTGTGGAATAGTTGGATACGTTGGAAATAAACAGGTCGTGCCTTTGATTATCGAAGGACTGCGGAAATTGGAATATCGCGGATATGATTCGGCGGGGATTGCGGTTGTTGATGAAAACAATCATTTAACCTTGCGTCGGGCGGAAGGTAAATTGCGTAATTTGGAAGAGGCGATTCGCTTGAATCCGCTCGAAGGAAATTACGGAATCGGTCATACGCGTTGGGCGACTCACGGGCGACCGACGGAAGAAAATGCTCATCCGCATCGGGATCAATCGGGCAAAATTGTCGTTGTGCATAATGGCATTATCGAAAATTATTTGCAGTTAAAAGAGCGTCTTACGGGACTAGGAAGCGAATTCAAAACCGAAACTGATACGGAAGTTGTCGCACATCTTATCGGATATTATGTCGAATCGGAAAATCTATCGCTCGAAGAAGCAACACGCAAAGCGGTTAAAGAACTACGTGGGATTTTCGCACTTTCGATAATTTCGGTTGACGAACCAGACACAATTATTGCAGTCCGCGAAGGACCGCCGGTTGTGATCGGTTTGGGCGACGGCGAATTTTTTGTCGCTTCGGATATTCCCGCAATTTTGCAACATACGAGAGATGTCTTTTATCTCGGCGAAAAAGAAATTGCGATTTTAACGAAAGATTCGGTTCGTGTAACGGATTTTGACGGAAACGTAGTTGAACCAAAACAGCAACGCATCACTTGGGATCCGATTATGGCGGAAAAAGGCGGCTTCAAGCATTTTATGCTCAAAGAGATTTACGAACAGCCGCGAGCCG
>JBGTHN010000502.1:0-2339 GCA_041746235.1 Pyrinomonadaceae bacterium
GTAGCAGAACCTGTAAAAATCAGAGATGTTGTTGTCTTACCGATCGGAACAATTATCGAAGGTCGTATAACAAAAGCAAAACAGGCTTCAACCGGAGGAAAAAACGGTGGTCTCGAAGTTGTTTTTGAAACGCTGACTTTAGAAAGCGGCGTAAAAAGAAACATTGAAGCAATTTTAGTTAATAATTTGAAGGCAAAGTCTTCACAAACTGGCAAATTATTAATGATACTTGGCGGAACGGCTTTAGGCGGAATAATTGGAGCAGTTTCCAACGTAGAAAATGGTGCTTTGATCGGGGCAGGAATCGGAGCAGGAGCAGGAACAGGAACAGCACTTCTGCAAAAAGGTAAAGATGTTAGCATCAAAGCGGATGAGAAATTTGACATCGAATTAACGAAAAGTGTTACTTTACCGGCAGAAGGTTTTTGAAAATAAAAAAAGTTTAAGTTTGGTCGTTGGCGAGAGAAATCTAACGCGACCTTTAAGGAAAGTCTGATATGAAGGGGAGAGCATATCAGACTTTTTTTATTTTAAACTTATTCCATAATTTCTTTCTTTTTTAGTTTTATTTTTATAATATGATGGAGCTAAACGAATGCATTATGCGAAAGATTTTCCAACATAGATATATTGTATTTTTGCTTGCTTTTGGAGCATTAATTTTGACTATGATCTCCTTAGTTTATCCAAAAGTGAGGGATTACAATTCATCAGTTGAGAATCAGCAAAGAGAATTAATTTTAGAAGCAAATGGAAAAGATAATGTTGATTCATATTTTGTTGCTTGTGTTTTTCCCGATGGCTCAAATCCATTATATTATGCAGAAATAGCTCTTTCGCTTGGTCTTTTTCTAAGTCTTTTACTCACCAAACGAATATTTTTTTCATTCCTTTCCACTTTTCTATTTATTTTTGAATTTCTACTGCTTCATGAACTCTTTGTTTCCTCTGTTCGTTTCCCATATAGTTATTTTCGCCATTCTCCGATTTTTGGGTTTCTTTTTGTTGCCTTTGTTCTTTTATTGGCTTTTTGGCAAGTTTCCGTTATCTACCGATTTTTTGAAAAACGCTCCTTACTCAAACCATTTATCAAGTATTAATAAGCTATTGTCTGTTTTGAATACTGATTGACAGCCTCATACATTTAACTTCATAATGAAACCCTAATTCGGAAACATCAATTTTCCAAAAATCTTTTTTGAAATTTCAGAAAGTTTAACTGAAATGAGGTTTATCAAATGACAATTTCTCGTCGTGATTTTATAAAAACTACAAGTATCGCTCTCGGAGTTGCCACAATTCCAACTTGGGCTTATTCGGCTGATCTGACTTCAAAACCGCTTCCCGTTTTTGATAAAGACAAACTTGCCGATGCCGCACTTTCGATTGCGAGAAGATATGGTGCGACTTATGCGGACATTCGTATAAATAAATATCGAATCGAATCGCTTTCAACTCGTGAACGTGAAGTAAGTTCGGTAGCAAAAGGACAAAATTATGGCTTTGGAGTGAGAGTTTTAGTCAAAGGAACCTGGGGATTTGCCGCAAGTCCGATAGTTACAAACGAAGAAGTAATAAGAGTTACAAAAGAGGCAATTGAAATTGCAAAAGCAAATTCCGCTTTCCAAACGACACCGATCAAACTCGTTGACGCACCTAAAGTTACAGGAAATTGGAAAACTCCATTTACAAAAGATCCGTTTGATGTGCCGATTGATGAAAAGACAGAGTTTTTACTAAAATTAAACGAAGCTGCACTCGGAATAAAAGGCGTTAGTTTTGTAAATTCCTCGATGGCATGGGTTAATGAACAAAAATATCTTGCCACGACCGACGGTATAAAGGTTGAACAATATACAATTCGCGGAGTTCCGAGTTTTTCAGTTACGGCAGTTGATAAATCGACAGGCGATTTTCAATCCCGCAATTCTCTCGCACAGGCGATGGGCAAAGGTTGGGAATATACATCGGAATATGATTGGATTGGCGAAGCAAAACAGGCTGGCGAAGAAGCGGTTGAAAAATTAAAAGCAAAACCGATCGAACCCGGCAAATATGATTTAATTTTGCATCCATCGCATCTGTTTTTAACTATCCACGAATCAGTCGGACACTCAACCGAACTCGACCGTGCATTACTTTGGGAAGCAAATTATGCAGGAACTTCTTTTCTTACACCCGATAAAACAAACAAACTTCAATTCGGCTCAAAAATAGTGAATTTCTTTGCTGATCGCACTCAGGAAGGCGGACTCGCAACGATCGGATGGGACGATGAAGGCGTTAAAGGTCAAAAATGGGACATCGTCAAAGACGGCAAATTCGTCGGTTGGCAAACA
>JBGTHN010000503.1:0-3710 GCA_041746235.1 Pyrinomonadaceae bacterium
AATTACATCACTTGACTTATCAATTACATCACTTGACTTATCAATTACATCACTTGACTTATCAATTACATCACTTGACTTATCAATTACATCACTTGACTTGTTCGATGTTTGACTCGACCTTTCCAATGTTTCATTAGACTTATTCAATGTTTGACTGTAAATCTATTGTGATTGACTGAAGCCAAGACTTAGCCGAATTATCCTAAGTTGTGGCTTTTTTTATTTATTAGCGATAAAGATTTCTATTTCCATTGATAATCTAGTAATATTCACTTTTTAATTATGGGCTGGGCTTTACCTTACATTAAAAGACTTAACAAAGATTAAATTATGAAAATTAGTTATCAGTGGTTAAAAGATTTGATAGATGTTGATTTGTCTCCAGATGATTTGGCGGAGAAATTAACTCTGGTTGGTTTGGAATTAGACGGAAAGCACGAGGTTGGAGATGATTTTATACTCGATATTGAAACAACTTCAAACCGTGGCGATTGCCTTTCGCATTTGGGCGTAGCGAGAGAAATTTCCGTCTTTAGCAACAAAGATTTGAATCTGAATGACCTTTCTCTTGCTGAAACTCTAAATGAAAATCTCGTAACGATCCAAGATGCCGATTTGTGTCATCGTTTTACCGCGAGAATTATCAAAAATGTAAAGATCGCACCTTCGCCGGATTGGTTGGTCAAAAGACTCGAAGCAATCGGAGAGCGTTCGATCAACAATGTCGCCGATATAACAAATTACGTTATGCACGAACTCGGTCAACCGATGCACGCTTTTGATCTGAACAAATTGTCGGGCAACAAAATTGTTGTCAGACGTGCAAAATCAGGTGAACAAATCACGACTTTAGATGAAATTGAAAGAAAACTCGATCAATCAATGTTGATGATTTGTGATGCCGAAAAACCTGTCGCAGTCGGCGGAGTTATGGGTGGTTTTGATTCTTCAATTACGGAAGACACAACTGATGTTTTATTGGAAGTCGCCTATTTTGACCGTGACAGCATTCGCCAAACATCGCGTAAATTAAATTTAACCAGCGAAGCAAGTTATCATTTTGAACGCGGCGTTGATATTGAAAATTTAATCCGTGCGTCCGATCGTGCAACAAACTTGATCTGCGAACTCGCGGGCGGAACAGCCGGAGATTTTGCCGATGTCTATCCAACAAAATTTGTGCAGAATGAGATCAAAGCGGAAAACCTTAAAGCCGAAGTAAAGAGGCTTTCGGGTTTGGATGTTGAACAGAGTGAGATCGAACGTATATTAGCCAAACTAGGCATCAAGAAAATTAACGAAACAACATATTTAAGTCCGACCTGGCGACACGATCTAGCGATTGATGAAGACCTGGTTGAGGAAGTGGTTCGCATTGTCGGCTATGACAAGATCGGCGAAGAACTTCCCTACGCACTTTCTTCGGGTGAATATCAACCGACCGAAAATCGTAAAAGAAATCTACGTCGGACTTTAGCCGTTTTAGGATTTGATGAGGCAATTTCTTACAGTTTTATTGATTCCAAACACGATGAAGTTTTTGAAATTTCGCCGAATTTGATTGAAGAAGAATTGGATGAAACTTTTGTTTCTATAAAAGACCCGATAATCGAAGGTGCAACTCGTATGCGTCCGAGTCTTTTGTCAGGTTTGCTCGAAGCGGTTCGGGTAAATTTCAATCAGAAAAACAAAATTATAAAACTTTTTGAAATAGGAAAAGTATTTGCGAAAACAAAAAGTGAAAATGGTTTACCGAAAGAAAAAGAACTTTTAAGCATTGTCGTAACCGGCAACGAAAACTTTGAACAAAAAACCTTGTCCACGAGAGAATTAGACTTCTTTGATTTGAAAGGTGCTTTGGATGCAAGTCTCGATGCGGTAAAACTTCCCGCTTTGGAATATTCGGCAAGCGACGCAAAACATCTGCAAAGCGGACAATCTGCCGAAACATTTTTTAACGGTCAATCAGTCGGAAGACTTGGTAAATTGGATAGTGAGATCGCTGCAAAATATAAATTCAAACAACCTGTCTATATTGCTGAAATAGATTTACAGACGCTTCTTGAAAACGCTGATAAACCTGCATTTTATCAACCGTTGCCAATTTATCCATCCGTCATACGTGATGTTTCATTACTCACAAAACGAAGTTTGAGTTACGATGAAATCCGTAAATCAATAACATCTCAAAACTTTGAACTATGCCGTAATGTTAATTTTGTAGATGTTTTTGAAGGCAAAGGAATGGCAGATGATGAGCGTTCGATCACAATAAGACTTGAATATCGTTCCGATGAAAGAACTCTGACCGAAGAAGAAGTTGAATCTGTTCATCAACAAATACTCGGTAATCTTGAATCAAATCTAAACGTCAAACAACGGTAAGAAAGTAAAAAGTAAAAAGTAAAAAGTAAAAAAGTTTGGTTATTCGTTTAATAATTTTACTCTAATTTTTTTTTATTGAGATTTTACTTGAAGTTTTTTGCAAAAATAAACATAATCAATCAACCCCGATTATATTTTTGTGGAGAAATAAATGAACGGACTGGCTGGTATGGAAAAATTTTCGCATCTTGAAGATAAAATATATTTGACAATTGAGTTTGCCAAGAAGATGCGTGAAGAGAACGATAAACTTGAAAAAGAGATGACTTCGCTTCGACACGAGGTTGGCACACTTCTAAATGAAAAGATCCGACTCGAAGAAAAGGTCGAGGATTTAATGAGTGAACGTGATGCGATTCAATTGAAGATTGAAGCAATGCTTGATGCAATAACCGTGATCGAACCGGAAGTTGCCGAAGCCTTGCAGCAAGGATAATAGTAATGATTAACGGTAAAGAAAAATCAAACGAAGTAGCACAATCTATTCGTGTTGAAATTTATAATCAAACATACAACATACGTTCCGATGGTGACACGGAATATATAATGCAACTTGCCGAATATGTTGACGAAAAAATGCGTGAAATCGCTTCGGGAACGCTCACGGTTGATTCGTTAAAAGTTGCTATTTTAGCCGCATTGCATATTGCCGACGAATATCATCAACTAAAAAACGATTTCAAACAAACCGATGCCCAATTAGCTTCCAGAAGTGCCGAATGCACCGATCTATTAGACAGAATCTTAAAGCCAAAAGACGTTGCACCTCAAGAAGTTGAAACGGAACAATAATCCCAAATCAAATAAACCAGCCGAATTTTTCCAAAACAAATTTTAATTTTTCGTTTCTTTTATACAAACTTTTAAATCAATATGTTAGTATTTATCTAGGCGGAAGAACTTTACTTGAAAGTTCGTGATAAGACAATACACATATTGAGCCAACATTTGAAGAACGGGAGGCTAATGCTGTTTTCGGTGCAGACTTTCTAGGTTAAAGTATGCCATAGACTACAGTTTTGACGTTCAGCAATGAGCAGAAAGCCACCCACCTGTTTAACATCAGGTTCAATTCATTTGTTCTTACACGGCTTTTCAGTTATCTTCTGCCTTATTCCTTTTTTATTGGTCTTGAGTCCAAAGTCGAAAACATTTTTTTGACGTTGGATTTTTTATTTTGAACTAACGAATTTTTATTATGAAAGTTTTAATGATCGGCGATGTTGTCGCTCGTCCCGGAAGACGTGCTGTTTTGAATCACATACAAGAACTGCGTGAAAAATACGAAATTGATATTGCGGTGATGAATGCAGAAAACGTAG
>JBGTHN010000504.1:0-12027 GCA_041746235.1 Pyrinomonadaceae bacterium
TTCGAGTTGGTTGGGCTGCATTTGTGAAATCCACAATGAAATGTTCTCTATCAACACGATGAGCAAACCGATCACCCTCCGGCGACCAGACAGGCGATCCTGTCGTTACTGGGTTATCAGTAATTTGACGCAGGTTTGAACCATCGGAATTTACCATCCAAATTTGATGAAGCCCACTACGATCTGATACAAATGCGATCTTTTCTCCGTCGGATGACCAATCAGGAAAACGATCAAAGTATTCATCATTGGTTATATCACGCCAATTTTTTCCGTCGAGGTCAAATACTACAATGTCATCCTGAGTCAGACGAGCAACATTAACGACAAATTTCTTGCCGTCGGGTGAAAGTCTTGGGCGTTGAATTTCTTGATCTCCATTTGTGATCCAATATGCTTCTCCTTTTGGTTTTCGGAGATTCGAGTCGAATTCAACTGCTTTGAGGTTTGATTTATTGTTCATTTGAACATAAATAAGTCGTTTGCCATCTTTTGAAAATGATAAATGTCCATTAAATTTTCCGGGAGTTGGAACAATTTCCGAATCACCCAGAGTTTTTCCGGTTGATTCATCAATCCGAACTCTCCAAAATGCCATATTTCCGCTTTGACTGCTGGCATAATACAAAAACTTTCCATCAGGCGACCAAACCGGATTCCAATTTGCACTTGCGGGATTTGGAATAATCGTCGGTTCACCACCATCAACAGAAACGGTCGCAATCTCGCGTTTGCTTATTTTTTCTCCGATTAACCAAAAGGCGATACGTTCACCATTAGGCGACCAAGCCGGTTGATATGCGTATTTTCCGACTAATTTTCGTTTTTCACCATTTTCTATATTTACGATCCAAATCGAACTTAGACCTCTAACCGAAGGTCTCGTAAAACCAGAATCCGAAACTACAATTTGCTTTCCATCGGGCGACCAAGATGGGTGAAATCCAAAATCACAAATCCGACGCGGGTTTTCGCCCGTTTCTTCCATGACAAAAATGCCACCTCCATCGCGTTCGGAACGAAAAGCAATTAATTTCCCATCAGGCGAAATTGCGGGTTGTGTGTCATCTTTTGGGGAATCTTCGGTCAAATTAATTTCTTTGTTTCCGCCGACTCTTTTTAAGACGATATCGTAATTGCCCAAAGGTTTTGATGCAAAAACAAAGGATTCTCCATCCGGTGCAAGACTTGGAAAATATTCGACTCCGGGTTGATTTGTTAAAGGTGTGTTTTTTGCTTTCGACCAATCAATTTCAACGATTTGTGAATTATAACGTAAATAGAAAAACAAGATTAAACTAACACTTAATATTGATAAAATGAAAATTGAGGCAAGTCCGACATATATCGGATAGCGATAAGAATTCGTTCGGAAAGTTAAACTTTTTGAGTTGGTCATTTCCGACGTTGAAGAATCAATGTCGCGTTTGATAATTAATAGATCGGATCGCAAATCAGCGGCAGATTGGTAACTTAAATCGGCATTTTTTTCTAATGCTTTGACTAAGATTTGGTCTAGTTGATCCGGGATTTCCGAATTTAAAGAACTCGCAATCGGAGGTTCAATTGATAAAATTGCGTCAAAAGTATTTTGTTTATTATCTTTTTTAAAAGGATTTATTCCGGTTACAAGTTCGTATAAAACCACCCCGATGCTCCATAAATCGGTTCGATGGTCAACTTTTTCATCGGAAATTTGTTCGGGCGACATATATGCGGGAGTTCCGATAATCATTCCTTTTTCGGTTCCGGTAAAATCTTTCGGATCAAAGGATGCTGAATCGGTTAATTTTGCAAGTCCGAAATCCAAGATTTTTACATATCCATCAGGACGAACTATTATGTTGTCGGGTTTTATGTCGCGGTGAATAATTCCGGCTTTATGTGCCGCCAAAAGTGCGTCGCAACATTGGATTATGACGTATAATGCTCCGCTTAAATTAATTCCATCGGTAATATATTCTCGAAGGATTTTGCCTTTGACGTATTCTGTCGCAATAAAATTGATGTTTTCAAAGATTCCGACATCATATATTGTGACGATGTTCGGATGATTTAATGCTGAAATTGCTCGAGCTTCACGTTTAAAACGACTGACCCTTTCATCGTTAGCAGTGTATTCAGACGGCAAGATTTTTATTGCGACTTTGCGTTTGAGTTTTTCGTCATAGGCAAGATAAACTTCGCCCATTCCACCTTCGCCGATTAACTTTTCAATTTTATACGAATCAAAATTTTTGCCGATAAAATTGAAGTTTAAATGGAATTTTTTTTCTTTGGCAAGATTTTTCGCAACGACTCCAAATGCGGAATCTTCAATAAATTCATCGGCTACTTCGTGAGCTTCGAGCAAACTCTGAATTTCCAAACGTAATTCATCGTCCGTCCCGCATTTAATAAGCAAAAAATGTTCACGCTTCGATTGTGGAAGTTCTAAAACTTCATCTAAAATGCTGTCAATTTGTTTCCATCTTTCAGGTGTCATTGGAAAGTTCCCGATAAAGCCAAGCCTTTGCTTTTTGCCAATCTCGCATAACCGTGATCGGAGCGATGTCTAAAAATTCAGCAATCTCATCAACGCTCAAACCGCCAAAAAACTTGAGTTCAACAATTTTTGCTTTGCGTTCATCAAATTTTTCAAGTTCCTTTAAGGCTTCATGCAAAGCGACCACATCCGTGTCTTGTCCTTTAGAAATTCCTTCTGCTTCGGCAATCGAAATTTGACGAACCTCAACGCTATCTATTTTGGGACGTTTGCGGGCAAAATCAACCAAAATCCGTCGCATAAGTTGAGCTGAAACACCAAAAAAATGTGTTCGATTGTTCCACTTTGCCGATTTCCAGTCAATCAAACGCAAGTATGCTTCATTGACAAGTGCTGTCGTTTGCAAAAGATGATTCTCACGTTCACGCCCCATATAACGCTTGGCGATCTTGTGAAGTTCCGCATAAATGATCGGCGTAAGTTCTTCCAGAGCGTTTTCATTACCGTTACTCCACGCCCTTAAAAGTTCAGTTACTTCTTTTGTAGTTGAAATTGCCATTATTCCTAATCTTTTAGACGCTTTACTTTTCAAATTTAGCATAAGCAGAAAAAAAAATCTGTTAAATGATAGTTTTCAAACGAAATTTTCGCATTCATAAGTGGACGACAAAAAATTATCGTCAAATTACAGAGTTAATAAAATTCATAAGGAGAAAATAAAAATGAAAAAGATACAAGTTATATTCGCAATGATATCAATACTTACCATCACAAGCATTACGGTTTTTGCCCAAAATTCCGGCGTTGGAAATTTAAAGGTGAAAGAAGTTAATAATGCACCGGATTTAAAGATTGCGAAATATGTGTTTGTCAAAACAAACAAACAAGCATTGCGTGTTTATGTCCAAAATCAAGGAAATGTTTCCGCCGGTTCTAACCGTTTATTATTAACAATCGGCAAAATTGATGGCATAAGCGTAAAGAGAAAAAAAGTATTTACAGTTCCAATACTTGAGAGCAGCAAAGGAGTTTGGTTATTTATCAATGCCAAGAGCCTTTTACCAAATGATGTTGCGATAAATTCAACTGTGTTCAAGCTAAATGTTGATTCGACAGATGTTGTTTCCGAAAGCATTGAAGGAAATAATAGCGTTTCTTACGAAGGAAAACCTAAACCGCAAATAGATGGAGCAAATTCTTTTACAATAAAAACAGCAAAGGCTTCTGACCTGAGAATTCGGCAGGTTAAATTTAGCGGGACAAATGACAAGTTGATGTCGGTACAGGTTTATAACGGCGGAAATGCAGATGCTCCAGCAACTCGATTTTTGCTCGCAATTGGCGAAATAGACGGAGTAAATGTTGATAGAAAAAGAAATTTTAAGATGCCGCCGTTAGCAAAAAGGGATTTTGTTTGGGTAAAAATTGATGCTTCAAGTCTTTTACCAAATAATATTTCCTTGAAATCCACAGTCTTCAAACTGATGGTTGATATGCCGGATATTATCAATGAATCAAATGAAACAAATAATATCTATTACCAAAACATACCATAGTAGTGGCTGTTCAGTTTAGAGAGTCTGATTTTCAGATTCTCTAAACTCAAAAAGCGTGAGGAAAAAATGATGAAAAGAAAACAAATAATTTTAGTGGCTTTATTTATATGCCTTGCTGTTATTAGCATTACTGCTCAGGTATCGGTGTCCGACAGGAAATTTAAGAGCAATAACAAAAATAGTTTGGCTGATCTGAGCATTCGACAGGTTAAATTTTCCGGGAAAAGCGGCAGGTTTTTGAAAGTGGAAGTGGAAAACAAAGGAAAAAAATCTTCCGATCTAACCCGTCTGTTATTGACAATTGAGGCAGATGATAAAAGTTTGAAATTTCGGCAGAGAGAGGTGTTTGTAACGGGAATTGAAAGCGGACAAACCAAATGGGTTTTAATAATCGCTCCTAGTTTTTCGGTTAAAAACGGCTCATTAAAATCAACTGCTTTCAAACTCGTCATTGATCCGAACCAAGATGTTCCCGAAAGCAATGAAACAAACAATGAATACATCAATCAAGCAGAAAGTGTAAATGATAATTCAGTTGATGAACCAATAGATTCTGATGAGTCAACAATAAATGATGAAGAAAGTTCGGATGAGTCGTTTACCGAAGATTCTGAAAGTGTTGAAAATTCAGATGAGGAATCGGAAACTTCTGATGAAAACATCAATGAAGAATTAGAAAACGAAAATGATTCAGATGATGAATCAGAGGAATCCAATGATTCAGAAATTGATGAATCGGAAAACCCAAAAACTTCAGACGAAGATACAAATGATGAAAATACAAAAGTTGAAAAAGAAAAAAAGAGCAGTAAATCATCAAAAGATAAAAAGGTGAAAGCTGTAATTGATATGTTAGATAATATCAATGTGATTATTAAGCCATCCACAAAATCAAAGAACAAACCTTAATACTCGTTTTGCGTTAAGTGAAAATCAAAAATATTGTGCGGTTAATTGTTGAGAGAGTTTGATTTACAGACTCTCTCAATTTTTTACAAAAAAAATAAAATAAAATGATAGTTTTTGCTCAAAATTTTCGCATTAATAGATGAGGGCAAAAATTATTTGCTCACTAACATAGCAGGAGGAATTATGAGTTTCAACATATTTGTATCGGGAATCGCCGGAACTAAAATTAGTCCCACACATTTCACTTATTCGGCAGATAATTTGCCTGATGATGACACATTTAAAACCCCCGAATTATTGTCAAAATTGAGTACAATAAAGGATGCAGGTGACGCTGTAAAAGAGGCTGCTCCAAGTGGGAGTTTGGTGGACGCTTTATTAGGGCTGGGGTTGATGTCAATGCTCGGGAAATTGAAAATTAACACGACAGCTTTGATGTTAAAAGCCGGGAATCATGGAAAAATTATGGTTTCATGTGAAGAGATTAATCTTTTATGGGTGAATACCGTAAGAGTTTCGACTTTTACGGTACTTCCTGGTTCAGGTCCGGCAAAGTCGTTAGTGGATTTCATAAGTAGAGTTGCACCTGCCTTAATAGAGACAAATTTGAACTGTTTTGGTGTATTAGACGAACTAGCGAATGTATTTGATAAATATAATAAACAAATAGGAAGTGATCAACCCGGGGTTAATCTTATAATTCATCTAACTAAGAACTAACTGATATTTGTCATCCAAAGAAAAATTTTCATATAAAAGATAGTTGAATGGCGAATTCATTCAATAGTAAAAACTAAAAGAAATTATTTTAGGAGAAACAAGAAATGATAGAAATTCCACAACCATCAATAGCACTTAATTCGCACGATGTTCCGGGAACAACTTATGAAATGTGGGAAACTTGGAAAGTTCCTGCGAATACATCTCCAGAATGGATTCCCAGTATGATTTCGATCTTGTCAACGGGAGCAGAAGAGGACATAAAGTGTTTGATTATCAATTGTCATGGTGAGTATTCAAAGGGAGTTAATAGCAAAGGGAAAAAGCGACTGATTTCAACCGGCGGTTTTGGATTGTCCATCGGGCAGGGGATTAATCAAGGTGATGCACGTCATTTCGGACAGATCAAAGGACTTGTAAAATGTATCATTATTACTGCTTGTGGTGCTGCCTATAATACATATACAGGAGGTTCAAGCGATGGATATGGAAGTCTTTTGTGTGCTGAGATCGCAAGGGAATCAGGAGCGTATGTCATCGCACCGACTATTATGCAAGCACCTGCTCACTACAAATTACCAAAAAACCACATAGATAATTTTGAAGGCTTAGTTGCTAAGTATAATCCTTCCGGTGCATTGGAAGATAGACGTTTATCGGGAAGAAAACTTATTGATGAAGTTTTTTCCAATTAATAAAGGCTTGAAGGATTCTGATAATTTTAATAATGATCTAAGCGAGAATTCTGACAGTTTGGGCAAATATTTTTATTTTGGAGTTTTTCGTTTTCGTTTTGCAGTAGAGAAATTACATCTTTTGCTTTTTGAAGTTTGTCTATGTTTTCATAAACTTCATAAACCATCTGGGCAACTTCGGAGTTTTTCTCTTTTTCAAGTTGTTTTAATTTACGCTCATTTTCAATGTCCATTCGATCGGCAAGTATTTTTGTTTTATTCGCTGTTCCGATGTTATCAAAATCAATCTTATACGAATGAAACAATTTATAATGTTCTAAAGACTTTTGATATTCCTTTTTCATCTCAAAAACTTCCGCAAATGCTTTCTGGCATTCGTATCGCAACTTATTATTTTCGCCGTCTTTTGCTATTTCCCAAATTTGCTCCAATAATTTTGCAGACTTTTCCGTGTTGTTCATTTTGATCTTGATCGAAGCTATTTTCATCAAAACAATTGCGAGACGATGCGGATTTTTATTTATATCAACAGTTTTTTGAAATTCTTTTAATATGTCCAGAGCCGATTCATAATCCTGAAACTCAATGTAAGATTCGGTAATGTCATCAAGCACAACTCTTGAGTTATCAAAAAGACCAATTTCATTTGCTAATTGAAGTCCATTTTTTAGATTTTCTTTAGCTTTTTCCGTTTGTCCTTCTCTTAAAAATATTTTTCCTAGTTGGATATAAATATGCGATTGTGAAAACTTATCATTGATCAATTCTGATTCTTCCAATGCTTCTTTTAAATAGTGTTTAGCCTGAGATGTTTTTCCCATAGCGATCAGATTTGTTCCGATTATGACCAAAATACGCGACTTTAGATCAAAACTTGCGGAGGTTGTGAGAGCAAGTTTGCAATATTTAACAGTTGATTCATAATCTTCAAGTTTTTCACTTAAAAGTGCAAAAATGTAATAAGCTAATATTTCGCCATTTTGATAATTTGAAAAAATACTTAAATTCAAACCCTGTTCAATTTTGTAATAAGCAGAAACATATTTTTCATCGGTTAAATTAGCTTTACCTAAAATTAATAAAACGTGAGCTTCACCGACCGAATCATTTAAACGTCTGAAAATATCAAGGCTTTCATTGAGATATTTATATGGCTCATTTGAAAGATCGGAATAAATTAGACAGCTTCCAATATTTAATAAAGCCCAAGCCAAACCCTTTTCATAATTAATATCTTGGGCAATTTTCTTGGCTTTTTGACCATATTCCAAAGACTTAACAAAATCTTGATTTCGGAATCTTAATTTTTCAGAATGGTCATTTAGAGTATCAACTAAATTGATCTCTTCTATTTGATCTTCAAAGTCATTTAATATTCTATGTTGTAGGTAATTATCATTTGTTAGATTTTGTGGAAGATTCATAATTGTTGAACTCCTTTTGTGAATTTCAGATAAGGCAGTTTTTTTATTCAGCAATTAGTATGCCAGTTAGATTTTCCTATAAAACAAGGCAATTTCGTAATATAGTTGACAGCATATAGATAACAAATCGGTCATTTTGACTTGTGATTTAAGTTAAAGTGAAAGAATTTGACGTAACAAATGTTTTTCTTGCTTCATCGGAAAATAAAACCTCACGACTGTAAAAATGCAGAGGATAATCCTTATCAAATTTTGTGATCATCTCATCTACCGATTCAATAACAGAAGCACCAATTTTACTCATAGCAAAATCATAAACCGTTCGCATCCAAAAAACCGTCATCGTTTCGTGATATGGCATTTCCTTGTTCAGATCAACTTCAAAGGATTTTAATAAATTAAAAATTCCATCACGCATTTTAATTAATGCCGAATCAAAATCGTTATTAGAAGCATAATGAAAAGCCAGAATAAGATGTTCGGGATGTCCCCAAGCATCACGCGAGATCGTGCCGTTCTCAAATTTTTCGATAACTTCTAAAATTTCGTTTTCTGTTTTGTATTTCATTTTTTTTCTCCAAACAAAAAACAGAGCAGATCGAAATCTTGCTTCGATATGCTCTGTTTACATCTTGTAAAATTGTATAGCAAAATTTGTTAATTCGTCAAATAAACCGAATAACCGAAAAATTAAAAGGGAAGTGAAAGATTTAATTTAACTGCTAAAATTCTTGTTGCGAAAGTAACGACAATGCAGGAAATTAAACCAAATATTTCATTGAAGCCAAGCAAATAAAATCCAACATAAAACCAACATCCCAGAAATGAACAAGTTACATAAAGTTGCGTTGTTTTAAGGAAAACTTCGGGGATTTTATTGAGCAAAATATCACGCAAAACTCCGCCCGCCGTTGCAGTCATTACACCAATTAGAATGGCTGGAAAAATTGGTGTATGAAGTTGCAGAGCGATTCCGACTCCGACCGCACTATACAAGCCTAAACCGAGTGCATCAATGACAAGCATCACTCGTTTGCGAAAAAGTTCTTTGTTATATCGAAAAAGTATTAATGCAATAAACGACAAAAAGAAAATAATTATCGGATATTGATGATTCTCAACCCAAAAAAGCGGAGTGCGATCAAGCATAAAATCCCGCAAAGTTCCGCCGCCGAATGCTGTAACCATTGCCGCAGTCAAGATTCCGATAAAATCAAAATCCTGCCGTTTTGCCTCGATCATTCCGGCATAAGCACTGACCAGAATCGCTAAAACTTCGATGACTAATAATATAAAATCCATATCGTTATTTCCCTCAATAAAAATCAGTAAATCTATAACAAGACCATTATTAAAACAAGGTGGAAACTGTTTAATTTGATTATGAATTTATGATTTTTGTAATTAAATGCTGGCAATAATGATTTGCTTGGGCGAGTTGCTTTTGAATTCGGATTCGTCGAAATTTCCAAACTTTTTCTCAATCTGGAAACCATTTTTCTCGAAAAGATAATCAAGTTCTTGCGGGAAAAATTGACGCATCGAAAATGTAACGGTGCGTTCTTCTTTCATATATTGGTTTTTGTAATGCCAGTTTATATGATTTATCTGTGTGGCGGCATCGTAAAAGACGTTTTCATTTATCACAACCCAACCGTCATCAGTTCGATATTCGCCGACAAAAAATCTCTGTTTGGGATCTCGTGTGAGCAATTCCAAAGATGGATTAAAAACTTCGACAATAAACTTTGCATTCGGTTCAAGATGCCTCCGAACGGAAGCAAAACAAGATTCGACATCATTTATTGTGTTTAAATGTTGAAGAGAATTTCCTGCCACAAAAATTAATTTGAACTTCTGCCCCAGATCAAAATTACGCATATCGGCATTGATCTGATTCGATTCAAGATGTTTTTCTTTCGCACGCCGTTCGGAAGCATTAAGCATTTCTTCGGAAATATCTAAGCCTGTAACTTCAAAATGTTTTTCGGTAAGAGTTATAAGAAAATTTCCCGTTCCGCTTCCAAGTTCCAGAACAGGTTGACCGAATCTCTCGATCTGTCTTTGATAAAAAGCGATTTGTTCACTATCGGCGGGCTTTTCGTGAACAAGGTCATAAAGCCAGTCATTTTCGTAAAGATTTTGCATTGTTGAATAAAAAGAATGGAACGCGAATTTCGCGGATTTGAATGATTTACGCAGATTAAATCAAAAAATAATTAAAAAATAAATCCGCGAAAATCTGCCTAATCCGTGTTTATCCGCGTTCTATTTCTTAAATTGGATTTAATTTGGGAATAATTGTTAATGGCAAATTGAGAAAATTAATTAACAATTTACTATTTACCATTAACAATTTTAAGCAGCCATTTTTTGCTCATCTTCAACAAAATCAGTCATAAACAGATATTTCTTCCATTCAGGACGCGATTCGGCATAGTGACAAAGCAAAACGTGGTCTAGTCCCAAACGTAGCAACTTTTGCGATGTGAGAAGCGGCATACGTGCTTGTTCGGGTGTGCGGTTTCCTTTGCGTTGATTACATTTTTTGCAAGAAGAAACAAGGTTTTGCGGTGTGGTTGTTCCGCCTTGAGCTCTCGGTAAAATGTGGTCAAGCGTCAGTTCCTTCGCCTGTTTATGTTCTCCGCAATACTGGCAACAATAACGGTCACGAATATAGATTCGGACACGCTTCATTGTGTTTTCACGGCGTTTGCGTTTGACGTGAACATAATGGCGAAGTCTAACAACGCTCGGAACTTTAAATGTTGTCGAAGGCGAACGCAGAACGTTATCGCCGTCGAATTCTTCGATATAAAGTTTGTCACAAAACTGCATACAGATCGCCCTTGCGACACCGATTGTGCCGAGCGGTTCATAAGAAAAGTTAAGTAGCAAAACTCTGCCTGTTATCAATGGAATCACCTCCTTCTATGTTTGGTTTTATTTTATTTTGAATGTAAGTGCAAATCAGGGATAAAACGCAATATTTTGTGTTAATAAATTTAATTACCGATATATTAAACGATTTATACCCGATTTGTATATAAAATTTTTGTTAAATCAAAAGCGGTCTTTTGAATATATGTAAGAATCAGCAAATTATTTTCTGATTTACAATCTTTTTTTGACACAAAAATTAATTTTTGTGTTACAAACAATTAAGTGAAAATTGTCAAATCTTTGAGACCTCAAAAATCCAAGAATCTTAACAACTCACGACATTAGAAAAAATTTAGACAGACAAAAGATTGAAGTAAATATATGAAAAACTTTTTGGTGTTTTTTCTATGCATAATAGCTTTTTTTATTAACTCAGCAAATATGTTTGCACAAGCAAGCAATTTGCTTTCCGTTTCGGCAAAGGCTCAATTTAACAAAGAAAATTTTGAACCGTGCATTACGGAAATGTCGAAACTTATCAAATTAAAACCGACCAACGACGCGGCTTACTTTGAACGTGGGCGTTGTCTCTTTTTTAGTGCGAGCGGTGAAAACGGTTACAAAAATATCCGTACCGAAAAAGCTAAAACTATTTCCGATGAAGATAAATTGATCGAAGCGACGAATGTTGAATTCGATTCGCGTCGGACGAGAGCGATCGATGATGCGACAAAGGCGATAAAGTTGAATCCGAAAAATGCCTCCGCGTATAATCTTCGCGGGTTGGTTACGTTGCAGATCTTTTCGGCAGATTCTGAAGTGAAGGCTAAACGATCAGCCGCCGCGATCGCCGATTTTAATGTGGCGTTGAAAATTGATCCGAAACTTGTCAAAGCATATATCAATCGCGGGATGGAACTTTATGCAAATTCCGATTACGAAGCGGCGTTGGCTGATTTTAAGAAAGCGTTTGAGCTCGAACCAAAAAATGAGACCGCCATTAGATTGGTGCCTGTCGCGGAGAAAAAGATCAAAGAATCCGCGACCCGTGGCGAAGAATGTTTGAAATTTGAACAGGCATATTTGTGTGTTCCCGAACTCAAAAGATACGCCGAACTTCATCCGAATTCGGTGAAGGCTTTTCTCGATCTGGCACGCGTTAATAATTCGGTCGAAATTTATACGGACGTTCCAAATCAAGAAACTTTTTGGAAAGATGCGGAATCGGCGTATTTGAAAACCATCACATTAAATCCCACGGGAATTGAAGCCTACGTTGAACTTTTTGAGATTTACAAAGAAAAACTTCTCAGCAAAGGGAACGCCAAAGCTGTTGCGGATGCGGCGGTTGAGAG
>JBGTHN010000505.1:0-2608 GCA_041746235.1 Pyrinomonadaceae bacterium
TCGAACGGCAAATTATGGGTTCGCAAAGTTATTTATCAGTTTCGGATTTTCGTGTGCTTTTCGGACTTGGAAAAGCGGCGAAAATTGATGAACTGGAAATCCATTGGCTCGGTGGCGAAAAACAAACTTTGAAAGATATAAACAACGGAAAATATTATTATCTAAAGCAAGGAAACGATTTAACCGAATTAAAGATCGGCGAGAAAAAAGAATAGTTTGTAACTCACGTTCAGAGTTCAAACTTCAGTTTGTTGCAACAGTAAGCGAAGCGATACGGTTGCTAACGTGATTATTCTAAATGTTGAAATATATAGAATTGCGACAAAGAGTTTTCGCCTCGCTTTGCTGGCGAAAACACAAACTGATGTTTGAACTCTGAACGCGACAAAATTACGTTTTTTTATTTATGAAAAAGTTTTCAGCAATTTTATCAGTTTTCTTTATTTTTCTATCTTCTTGCAACACACCTTTGCCTGAAAAATCAACGGAAAATTACAAACAAGCCGTTCAAGCATTTTATATCGGACTTGCGGCTTTGCAAGTTGCTGATGACCAAAGAGCGTTTGCGGAATTAGAAAAAGCGAGCGGATTAGCCAAAGGCGAACCGGCAATTTGGAATAATTTGGGCGTGTTGCAACTTCGGCAAAAGAAGTTTGAAGAAGCGAAAACTTCACTAGAAACGGCAAAAAACCTCGCCCCCGATAATGCTTTGATCTATTCAAATATCGCCGCTTTGGAAACTCAGCAAGGCAATTTTGAAAAAGCGGTTGAAAACCTAAACAAAACTATCGAACTAGAACCCAAAAATTTGCAAGCTATTTATTTGCTCGCACAGGAAAAAGAGAGAGCAAAAAATGATGCGGAAGCATTAAAACTTTATCAGCAAATTTTAACTGTAAAACCCGAAAATATCGCCGTTCAACTCGAAATCGCAAGGCTATCCGCTAAATTCGGTAACAAAGAAATTTTGCAAAAAGCTATCGAAAATATTGGCAAAAATTCGGAAAGTTGGACAGATGAAATTAAAAAACAATTTGACGAATTAAAAACCGCATCGAATGGCGAAAATATTAAACAAGCTGCCACGCAAGTTGCATTTTTCCGCAATGTTTTATTGCGTGATCCAAAATTTCGTTCAAGTGTTGCGGAAGTAAAACCGTCCGACACATCAATCGGTCAGCCGATCTTGAAACCTCTGAAACTAGCAGTTCCAGACTTTTCACCCGCCGAAGCGGACTTGGAAATTACATTTAAGGCAAAAAAGATTTCAGATAACATAGCATATTTTGTCAAAGCAATTTTTCTTGATGGCGAAAAATCGGTTATTGCTTGGTCGGATGGTAAAGAAACACACATCGGAGAAACTGTTTTGCCCTTTGGCTTAGAGAATTCAAAACATCTAACTTCATTTGATTTTGATTACGATTACAAAAATGATCTGGCAATTGCTAATGAAACCGGATTTAAATTATTCAAGCAAACTGATGGCGAAAAATTTGAAAATATAACTGAAGCAACAAAGGTTTCAAGCGAAGTTTTATCTAAATCTTATAATGGCGTTTGGGTGCTAGACGTTGATAATGAAGGCGACTTGGATTTATTTCTTGCAACAAATCAGGGATTACCAATTGTTTTACAAAATAATGGTGATGGGACTTTTAAAGAAACAAAACCTTTTGAAAATATAGATGGTGCAATTGACTTTGCTTATGCAGATTTAGATGAAGACGGAGATTCCGACGCTATTTTACTTTCTAACGATAACAAAATACGAATATTTTCCAATGAACGTGGCGGATTATTTAAAGAAAGAAAGTTACCCGAAACTAAAGGGGTTTTAGCATTGCAAATTGGCGATGTAAATGGTGACAGCAAAGTTGATTTGGTGTTTGAATCCAATTTTAAGGGTTTTTATTTGACTGATAAAAATAACGGCTCGGAATTTGAGATAAAAGAACTTTTTAAGTCGAATTCTTGCGACGATCCAAAAGCAGAAAACGTTTATGTAATTTGTAAGATAGAAGTTGCCGATTTTGACAATAATGGTGGAAATGATGTCCTAATTTCTTCACATACACAAAACTCTCTTTATCTATCCGGAAAAGATGGAAAGCTTTCTCAAGCAAAAACCAATTTAGAATCATCAATTACTAATTTTTTAGAAACAAACGGTGATGGCAAACTTGATTTAATTGGAGTTGATAAAAGTGGAAAACCAACAATTTTTGAAAACCAATCGAAAAAAAATTACGGTTGGGAGATATTAAAACCAAAATCGGCGAAAACCGAAGGCGATCAACGCATAAACACTTTCGGAATCGGCGGAGAGATTGAAATTCGGTCGGGATTACATACGCAGAAGCAGTTGATAAATTCGCCGCAGGTTCATTTTGGTTTAGGTGAAATGACGAATGTAGATGTCGCTAGAATCGTTTGGCAAAACGGTTATGTGCAGGCGGAGTTTGATCTGGAAGCGAATAAAACTATCGCCGCCGAACAGCGTTTGAAGGGTTCTTGTCCGCATTTATTTGCATGGAACGGAACTGAGTTTGTCCACGTTAAAGACGCTCCGCCGTGGAGTCCGGCACTTGGGTTAAAAATAAATGCA
>JBGTHN010000506.1:0-25604 GCA_041746235.1 Pyrinomonadaceae bacterium
GATTCTATTAAGTAATTTTGCAAACATTAATTTGCAATTATTTCAACAATTAGGGATTATCTTAAAACTTGTTTTAACACAAGTATTTTATAAACAATTAAAAAAACCGGAGAATTTATGAAACTATTAAACACATTATTCATTACTTTATTAGCAATCTCAATTGGTGGTTGCGGAGCGGCTACTGAGCAAAAGAAAGTTGATGAAAAGACCAACACAACAACATCTGAGACTAACACGACTACAACACCTGAAATGAAAGATGATGACTTGAAAAAAGATGACACTGCAAAAAAAGATGATTCTAAAACTGAAAACACCTCTGATTTAGCATCGAAAAGTCCGTCAGAAATTGTTAAAACTTTTATTCAAGCTTATAGAGATAAAGATGTTGCCACAATGAAAAATATTATTTCCAAAAAATCTCTTGAAGAAATGGAAAAAGAGGCAAAAACCAACAAGCAAACTCTTGATGAACATTTGAATGAATTTATGAAAGCTGAATTACCATTTAAAGGCGATCCCGAACTACAAAATGAAAAAATAGATGGCGATAAAGCAACTGTTGAAATTAAGGTCGAAAACAAATGGGAACCGACTCAACTTGTAAAAGAAGATGGTCAATGGAAGTTTACTTTTGAACAACAAAAATAATTTTTGATTCAATTTAGATTATGTTGTAATTATTACGGCAAGCGGTAGCGAATAAGTAACCAAGTCGCTGCCGTTCTTTATTTTAATTAAAAGTTTTATTATTTAAAGTTTTGGTTGTTTCTTCTGTTACGCTTCCCGGTTGTAAGTCCGCAGTTTCACGCCAATGTCCCGCAGGTGGTTGAAAACTTGTTGAAATTAAGTCGGACTGTTGTGGCGGTAAGGCTTTTTCTTGACTTTTTTTGCTAAGAAAACCATCTTTCATAATATCAACTAAACTTTCATTTTCTAATGTAGAAACACCTGATTGAAAAACAAGTGCATAAAGCATTCTGACAAAACCGGCTAAAAATGTAAGAATCGCTGCAATTCCGGCTACATAACCCTCGCCGTTTACCATTGCTGTAAAAACCCCCAAAATCGGAACAATTACAGTTCCCGAAAGAAATAACAATCCACCTTGTTTTAAGCCTCTTCGTCTTGGAGAAATTGCTTGCGGATCTGTGTGTCCAATTATTGCTTTCGGCAATCCGCCATTTGAAACGACCTCAGACATTCCTGACATCAAGAATCCGCAACGCGAACAGAATTTCAATTCTGCTAAACTTTGTTGTTGACCACATCTTGGGCAATACATAATTTTTTCCTCAGTAAATATTGTTTATTCACAATATATCTTCTAATCTTCTTCTTGCAACTCTTTTTTTAGTAATTTTGTTGTCCCATCCGTTACACTTCCGGGACTTACTAAATCACCTGTTTCAGGTGCTTTCCACATTCCCGCTTGCGGAGTAATAAAATCTTGGGCAGGTTGTGTTTGTTGTGGCGGTAAAGCTGTTTGTTTTGTTTGATGTCCGCTTAGATTTTGTGGAATAGCATTTTGATTTTGAATAATTGCCTGATCTTGCTTTTTATTTGGAGCTTTGTCAAAAAAAAACAAGGAAATTATTAAAATTAACAAACCGCCAAATATGCCCAAAATGGCTGACATACCTGCCAAGTCTTCAATATCCATTATTTTCCAAAAAGGTGTTAAGATCAGCAAAAAGAAAATGCACCAAATAATGCTAAAAAACACTCCGTTTTTTCGTGTAAAAATACTACTTTTTTTGCTGTATAATTCTTCCAACTGCGGCAGAGTTCCGCCGTTGGACAATACTTCCGAAACTAATCCAAGCGGTAAACCGCAACGGCTGCAAAATCTTAAGTTTCCCGAACTTTGTTGTTCTCCACATCGTGGACAATACATATTACCTTCCTTATTAAATAAAAATAACGCTTTATTAAAAAAAAATTATTATAGAACCTTTTGTCATAAACCCTTACGATAAACTATCGCCGAGAGTTCGTTCAATTTCAAGTTTTGTTTTTATTCACTTGAAAACAATTGATAAATTGCAAAAGCCCGACCTTGTAGATTTTCTGCTTTCATCAAAGTTTCAAGTAATAATTGAAATAAAGTTTTCATTTCTTCTGGTGCGGGCAATTCTTTTTTCAGATCTTCATCACTATTAAAAAAAGTGAAGCCTTTTATTCTCGTCACTTCAACTTCATTTAAATAATCCAAAATTTTCTCTTGCGTTGAAAGTTCTTCCGGCAGAGTCCATTCAAACGGATCATCCCAAAGCCTTGTGGTTATTCCGCCAAAAGTTTGTTCAACTTTCCCTGCACTTTTCAAAATATATTCGCCGCAGGAAAAAACCGCATAGGTTTCCGTCGGTTTCCAAAAAAGTTTATTATTTGGAACTTTTCGGATAATTTCGCAAGAACTTTCGTGCAATTCTTGAAACTTAGTATCGAAGATTTTGATATAAGTGTTCATAAAAATATAAAAATAATAACACCAAAAACAAAAAAAGACGGATAAATCCGCCTTTTAAGTTAAAGAATTTTATAAAAATCTAATTTTTCTTAAATTTACGATCCTCTTCGATCAAAACAAGTCCGTAATTTTTACCGTTGTAATTCACACCGTTCTGAATTTTTCCTTTGATGCCGAGTTGTGCGTCCTTTGATGGAACACTGCGTTTGGTAATTACCCAGATCGAACCAGTGCCATCATCAACTTTATAAATTCCGCCCGATTCTTTTATAAGCGGAATTGAAACGCCATAACTTGTTGTAACTTTTCCCACAATTCCAACTTCTTTATCAAGAAACTTCCCCGGATTTGCTGAAATATCACCGATACTTGTTCGCTTCGGACACGCAACTGTAAATATACCGACCAGCAAAATCACACACAAAATGCCTATTTTTGTAATCTTATTCATCTATTCTCCTTAAATTGTTCGTAATGTTCCGGGAGAGCCTTTACACATTAGAAGAGATTCAAATAACGCTTGAAAGTTTGCCATAATAATCAAAGTTTGAGATGCTTTTGTAGTTTTAACAATCTAAATAGTATTCAAATAAACAAATGGCAAGTTCAGTCAGGAAAATTTTACAGGAAAATTTTTCATTTTCGTCTTGTGTCAAAAGCGATATTTGGCACCCCGAAAAAGGTTCAAAAGGCTACGAATGGTGGTATTTTGATGCTTTAAGCGACGACGGAAAAGATGCTATTGTGATTATTTTTCTGGATAATTTTATATTTTCACCCGGTTATAATTCGCTTAATCATAAAAATTTATTAGATGGCAATACGCGATTTCCGGCTTTGGCTTTTGTTTATTATCGAAACGGAAAACCAGTCTATCGGGCAATAAACGAATTTAAAGCTAATGAGTTTGAAGCCAGCACCGAAATTCCAAGATGTAAGATCGGAGAAAATATTTTTCATCTTGAGAAAGCATCCTACGGTTCAGGTTATGTTTTAGAAATAAATGCCAGATTGCACAAAAATCAAACCTTAAAGGCAAAATTTGAATGGCTTTCGATTGAAAGCGATCTGTTGCCTTCGACAAAAGAAATTTCACACAACACACATTGCTGGAATTTAGTTTCTCCACGTTCAGATGTAACGGGCAGAATAACTGTGACAAATCAACACGGCAAAAAAAGAGATGAGATTCAATTTCGCGGAACAGGTTATCACGATCACAATTTAGACAGTCGTTGGCTTCCCGACACGGTTAAAGATTGGCAATGGGGACGTTCACACTTTCCTGATGCAACAGCGGTTTTTTATCGTTATAATGAAATCGGAGATTATAACGATCAAGGAAAATTATTTTTGACGATTGATAATCAATTAATTGAAAAAAATGCGGAATTTGAAGTTCAGGAAACCGGTAGAGATAAATTTGGTTTAAAATATCCGAAGCGTCTGCGAATTGTAACGGATGACAATATAAGATTGCGTGTAAAACAAAATAATATTATTGATTCATCATTTTTCTACCTGCGGTTTTTAAGCGAAATGACTCTTACATTAAGAGATGGAAAACCACGTAAGACTTTGGGAATTACCGAACATCTTGAACCAAAAACTCTAAAATATCGTTGGCTTGATTGGCTTGTAAATATGAGAATCGGAAAAGACGGAAAAAGTCCATTTCTTCCTTAGTAAATGAGCGATTTTCACAAAATAAAACGCTTTATAAATCAAACAACAAACCACCTAAATATTTGGTATAAAATTTATTGAAACAATCGAAATTTATTGACTATGGAAAACAACCCCCAAATTGAAGATGAAAAAGTAAAAAGACATTCGTGCCAAAGTTGCGGTGCGGATATGGTTTTTGATCCAAAGATCGGCAAACTCGCTTGCCCATATTGTGCGGCACAAAAAACGATTGCGACGAATTTAGCCGATATTGTCGAGCGGGATTTTGAAAGTTTCTTGCGTCCCGAAGCCGATAGATTGCAACCGCTTGCAAAAGATGCGATGCAGGTTACGTGCAATAGTTGCGGGGCGACGGTTACATTTGTTCCGCCCGAAACTGCGACGAGTTGTGATTTTTGTGCGGCAAAAATTGTTGCTCAACCAAAAGTTGCCGATCCGCTCGTTGCTCCCGAAGGTGTTTTGCCGTTTAGCGTTGCGAATAATGATGCGATCGCTTCGCTCAAACAATGGACTGGCTCACGTTGGTTTGCTCCGAATGCTTTGAAAACAATGGCTCAACACGATAAAGCACAAAGCATCTATTTGCCATATTGGACGTTTGACGCAAATACAGAAACATTTTATCAAGGACAACGCGGCGAAGATTATCAAGAAACTGAATACTACGAAGATTCGGAAGGAAAACAACAATCGAGAACCGTTACGCACACAAATTGGTATCACACTTCGGGCAATGTTTCGAGACATTTTGATGATGTTCCGGTTCCGGCAACAACTTCCGTTTTACCCAAATATATACACAAATTGAACTGGGATTTCGAAGGATTAGCTTCATACGATCCGGGATATTTGTCGGGACACAAAGCTCAAACATATCAGGTTTCATTGGAAGAAGGATTTGAGAAATTTAAAGGAATTACTGATGGAATAATTCACAGAGATTGTGAAGTTGACATCGGCGGCGACCGACAGAGAGTTGATTCAAAAGACACAAATTATTCAGACGTAACCTTCAAACACATTCTCGTTCCGGTTTACGCCGGAGCATATAAATTTAATAACAAAGTCTATCAAATCATCGTCAACGGAAGAACAGGAGAAGTTCAAGGAGAAAGACCTTACAGCAAACTGAAGATCGGTTGTTTAGTTGTTTCGATTCTCGCAGTAATTATTTTCTTGATCCTTATAATTTCTATAATTGGAGCGTTGAAATAACATTTTTTTTATTGGAGTGTGGGCATCCTTTATTGAATTTTATAATTAGATTTCCACTCATAGACTTGCGAGCAAAGATGCCCACACTCCGATAATCTCTATTTTGTTTTACAAATCACCCAAGTTGTCATACAACGCAAGTTTTGAACATTTGTAGTTTTAATCGGTTCTAAAAAAGTTCCGCCTATTTTTTCGGTTAAATCAATTAACATTTTCTCATCAACAAGAAACCGCTCCGAACCATCGGGAATTAAATACCTTCGATCTCCAATCAACTGAACTTTATCCTCAATCCCAATTGTTGAAGCTAACCTTGAAAAAAACATTCCTCCTTTTTTCAAAACACGCCACATTTCATTGAACATCGTATAAAAATGTTCTTCACTTTGAGCAAAATGCAAAACCGCACTGCAAATTACCAGATCAAAATAATCATCTTTGAACGGCATATTTTCCGCTGACGAAGTTAGAAAATTTTCTATTGATAAATCCGGTGCAAGATTTTGGGCAAGATATTTTACCTGCTCGATTGCGTCAGGATTTTGATCAATGCCAAAAACATCAAATCCATTTTGAAGAAAATAAACTAAATTTCTTCCACCACCGCATCCGACATCAAGTATTTTTGAGCCTTGCAGAAATCTATTTTTTAAAATTTGGTCAAACAGATAAATATCAATATTGCCAAATAATTTGTGTGCATCAATCATTATTTTTTTTAACTTTTCTATTTTTATTTTGATAACAACATCAATCATTTATTGATCTAAATCCAGTTTAATATTTTATTTGAAAAAAAACTTGTAAGATTTTTTAAAATTACTCATTTATTTATAAGGAGACGTGTGTCTGCTCTATCAAATTTGTTTTTTAGGAGAATATTTCTATGACTGAAGATCGAATAACGCTTGTTGAAGGTATGGATGTTAAAGAAGCAGTTAGACTTATTCAAACTCTTCCAAAAGACATTACAAATCCCTCAAAAAGGAAAGGACATAAATTTGTTTTTACAGAAAAAAATGAATTGATAATTGGAAAAGCAAACGCAGGTGATCCAAAACACACAGAATTGGGAAATGTTGAAATAGACAAAGTTGCCGGTTATATTTTGATTTCAATTGATGAGAATAATGAGGTTACACACGTATATATGAATAATCAAAGCACAGATTTTAATTATCCACCATTTGAAAATCTGAGAGAACCGCAAATACTCATCACAAAATTATTCGGACCAATTAGTGTAGATATGGAAGACATTCCAAAACCCGAAAGTAAAGTAATTATTTTACCCAATTCAGCAATTCACTGATATTATTTAACTGAACAATTTTCCTGTCTTTTAAATCATCTGCGGAAACCATTTCGTGAAACCACTCGGTTTCATAAGGTATGTGAACTGCATTTGAACCAATTTCCAGAACCGGCAAAATATCCGATTTAAGAGAATTGCCAACCATTAAAAACTCTTTTGGTTCAATTTTATAGTGCGAAGTTATTTTTTGATAAATTTCTCTGTTTTTTTGCGAAACTATTTCAACGTCATTAAAATATTCTCCCAATCCCGAACGTGCTAATTTCGATTCTTGATCAAAAAGGTCGCCTTTTGTAATCACCATTAAATGAAAATCATCAGCTAAATGCTTTATCGTTTCTTCTACGCCGTCCAAAACCTCAATCGGCGAAGCAAGCATTTCCCTTGCAAAAGTAATTATTTCTTGAATTTCAAATCCTTTTACACGCCCTTCGGTCAATTCAACGGCAGTTTCAACCATCGAAAGTGTAAAACCTTTGATTCCGTATCCAAAATGTTTAATATTTCGCATTTCAGCCGCATCAAGACGATCTACGATCCAATCTTCATCGTGATAATTCGACAACAATTGCTTATATTTTTCTTTTGTTGACAAAAATATCCGCTCGTTATGCCAAAGTGTATCGTCTGCATCAAATGCGATAGTTTTAATCATTTTCTCTAATATTTAAATATTCTTGTATTTCTTTCGTTAATTTTTAGTCAGCTAATTAATTATATAACAACAACTTAGAATTGCCTTACATCAAGGGCAAAAAAAAGTCTTGCTTTTTTACCCTAGATATGTGGTAAAATGTATTCACTGTCGTAAAAAAAGTAAATTTAGAGAGGTAAAAAACTATGACTTGTTGGCACTGTAATAAACAGCTTGATATTAACTATGAAGCCGCTGATTACACATTTAAATTTTATCATTGCTCATACTGCGATAAATGGTATGAAATGCGTAAGGAAAAAGTAAAACATAATGCGGCAGTTCCCGTAAGATTCGATGAATTGAAAACAGCACCGCAAATTCCGTTAGCGGCATAAAAAAGGTTCTGATAATTACAAAAAACAAAAGGTCTGACAAATTGCTTGTCAGACCTTTTGTTTGTTAATTTGTTATTGTTTAATTTAATTAGACACAGACAAATTATTCTCATTAATAATTTGACGTAGAACATATTGCAGAATCCCACCGTGGCGATAGTATTCAACCTCGATCGGTGTATCAATTCTAAGCTGAACTTGCGTTTCGGTTTCGCTTCCATCGGCACGTTTAATTTTCAATGTAACATCTTGAAGCGGTTTCACGTCAACACCTTCTATACCTGTCAGATCAAAAGTTTCCGTTCCATTTAACTCTAAAGATTCAACCGAATCTCCGTTTTTAAATTGAAGCGGCAGAACGCCCATTCCGATCAGATTTGAACGGTGAATTCTTTCAAATGAAGTTGCAACAACGGCTTTTACGCCCATAAGAAGTGTTCCTTTAGCCGCCCAATCTCTCGAACTTCCTGTTCCGTATTCTGCACCTGCGAGAACAATCAATGGAGTTCCCTCTTCCTTATATTTCATCGCCGCATCATAAATCGTCATTTCTTCGCTGGATGGTTGATGCAATGTATAACCACCTTCTTTCGGTGAAACTAACTTATTTTTAATGCGGACATTAGCAAATGAACCACGTAACATCACACGATCATTTCCACGCCGTGAACCGTAAGAATTAAAATCTTTTGGATCAACGCCCTTTTCTTGTAGATATAATCCGGCAGGTGAACTCGGTGCAAATGCTCCGGCAGGTGAAATATGATCGGTCGTTACAGAATCACCGAATAATGCCAATGGACGTGCATTGTGAATATCTTCATAATCACCGACATCCATTGTAAATCCGTCAAAATATGGTGGTTCTTGAATATATGTCGAGTCTTCATCCCACTCATAAACTTTTCCTGTCGAAGTTGGAATATCATTCCAAAGCGGATTTTTCTCGGCAAAATCTCCGTATAATTTGTTGTAAGTTGCAGGCTCAAAAGCCGCTCCCATAACTGCTTGAACTTCTTCCAAACTTGCCCAAATATCTTTCAAGAAAACGTCGTTTCCATCTTTATCTTGACCAAGCGGTTCGGTGGCAAGATCAATGTTCACAGTCCCCGCAATTGCATAAGCAACCACAAGCGGAGGCGACATCAGGAAGTTTGCTTTGATATTTTGGTGAATTCTCGCTTCAAAGTTTCTGTTACCCGAAAGCACCGAAGCGGCGACAAAATCATTGTCAACAACCGCACCTTCGATCGCCGGATGTAATGGACCTGAATTACCGATACAAGTTGTGCAACCATACCCGACAAGATCAAAACCAATTGTGTCAAGATATGGTTGCAGACCGGTTTTCTCTAAGTATTCTGTAACAACTCTTGAACCGGGAGCGAGCGATGTTTTAACATATTTTGGAATCGTCAATCCTTTTTCAACAGCTTTTTTCGCCAGCAATCCAGCCGCAAGCATTACGCTTGGATTTGAAGTGTTTGTGCAAGATGTAATTGCCGCAATTAGCACATCTCCATTTCCAATTTTTGCTTGTGTCGGTGCATCTTCGTAAATTTTATCAGCGTCAACTTGATCCGGTGTCGGACGATTTGAGACCATTTCAGTTTCCGTTGTGATACTTGTATGTATCGCACTTTGGTCATTCAACACTGGAAGCGGAATTGATTTTCCGTTTGTTCTGCCGCCACCGGAAACTTCGCCAGTTTGATGTCCATTTAAAGTAATGCTAACTTCTTTATCAAAATCCGCCGCATCTCTTCCAAAACCACCGTCGGCGACAGATTGTGTAAATAATTGCTCGAATTTCTTTTTGAAATTTGATAATTCAATTCTGTCTTGCGGTCTTTTCGGACCGGAAACTGCAGGCGTAATTGTCGAAAGGTCTAATTCGATAACTTTCGTGTAATCTGCTTCGCCTTTTTGCGGAATTCCAAACATTCCTTGTGCTTTAAAATAATTACGCATTGTGTCAATTCTTTCATCGCTTCTGCCTGTCGCACGGAAATAATCAAGCGTTTTTTCGTCAACACCGAAGAATCCCATCGTCGCACCATATTCCGGTGCCATATTTGCAATAGTCGCACGATCTGTTGCGTGTAAATTAGAAGCACCTTCGCCAAAGAATTCAACGAATTTGCCTACAACTTTTGCCTCACGAAGTATTTCTACAACCCTCAAAACCAAATCTGTCGCTGTCGCACCTTCGGGCAATTTTCCGCTCATCTCCATTCCAACAACATCCGGCGTTAAAATATAGATCGGCTGACCAAGCATTCCGGCTTCCGCTTCGATTCCGCCAACGCCCCAACCGACGATTCCCAAACCATTTATCATTGTCGTATGCGAATCTGTTCCAACCAATGTATCAGGATAATAAACGCCGTCTTTTTCAAAAACGCCACGAGCGAGATATTCCATATTTACCTGGTGAACGATACCAATTCCCGGAGGCACAACTTTAAAACCATTAAACGCCTGAGTTCCCCATTTTAAAAATTTATATCTCTGTTCATTGCGTTCAAATTCTTTCGCCATATTGCGTTCATAAGCCTGTTCGCTTCCCGCATAATCTACTTGAACCGAATGATCAATCACCAGATCAACCGGAACAAGCGGTTCTAAAATCTCGGGATCAGATCCCAAACGCTCAGTTGCCGAACGCATCGCCGCTAAATCTACAAGCAATGGAACGCCCGTAAAGTCTTGAAGTATAACTCGTGCGATAACGAATGGAACTTCATCATTTCGCTCCGCATTCGCTTGCCAATTTGCCATTGCCCGAATATTATCTTCGTCAATGGTTTTTCCGTTATCAAAATTTCTCAAAACCGATTCAAGAACAATGCGAATCGAGATGGGCAAACGTGATACGTTCCCAATTCCTTCTTTTTCTAATTGCGGTAACGAATAAAAAGTTCCCTCTTTTCCACCACCCGCTTCAAATGTTTGTTTTGTATTAAATAGATTATGCGACATATTTTTTTCTTTTCCTTTTTTGTTAAATAATTGCTGTGTAAAACTTAGCTTAAGTCTATGTGTGAAAGGGTAAAAACTCAAGTGAATGGACTTTTGATTAGAATTTTTCAATTGAATTTATTAATTATTTCCGAAACTTATAAATTTATTTGTTCGCAATACTTTGCATTTAGGATTAGATTGCAATTACAATCCGTTTTTGAGGTTTAACGGTAATATGAAAGACGAAGACGATTTATATAATGAAGAAACGAATATTTTCCTTCCGACAAATTATAAGTCCCGCCATACGCCTGCAAAAGCGTCTTCGTCGAAAACTGTCTAACTATCGTATCTTTGCTTATTTAGCTGTTCTCGGTCCCGGAATCATTGCCGCTAATGCGGGAAATGAAGCGAGCGGAATTGCTACATATTCTGCAATTGGTGCGGGCTATGGTTATTCACTTCTTTGGGCATTTATCCCGATGGTTATTAGCCTTATCATTGTGCAGGAAATGTGTCTAAGAATGGGTGCTGTAACAGGTCAAGGTTTGGCTGATCTAATTAGAGAACATTTTGGAGTTCGCTTAACAACGCTTATTATTTCGGCACTCTTGATCGCAAATTCCGGTGTTGTTGTTTCACAATTTGTCGGAATTGCCCAAGCATCCGAATTATTTGGAATTTCACGTTATTTTACAGTTCCAATAACATCCGCATTTGTTTGGTGGCTTGTTATAAAAGGCACACAGGAACGGGTTGAAACTGTTTTTTTAGTAATTTCGCTGGTCTTTATTTGCTACATATTTGCGGCAATTATGTCTGATCCCGATTGGGTTGAGATCGGCACGGAATTTGTTTCGCCTAGTTTTCAGAGCGATCCGGGTTATTTGTTTATGGTGATGGCACTTATTGGAACGACTATAACTCCGTTTATGCAGTTTTTTGTTCAATCTTCAACGGTTGAAAAAGGAATGGATAAAGAGGATTTAGCGGTTGGCAGAGCCGATGTTTTAGTCGGAAATACATTCGCAGTATTGATCGCAATCTGCATCGTTATTGCGACTGCCGCAACTTTGAATAAACAAGGAATTACAAACATAGATTCCGCCGCAACTGCCGCTGAAGCACTCGCTCCGGTTGCCGGAGATTACGCAAAATATTTGTTTGGAGTCGGTTTATTCGGTGCTTCGATGTTGGCAATGGGCGTTTTGCCACTTGCTACGGCTTATTCTGTTAGCGAAGCATTAGGCTTTGAAAAAGGTTTAAATAGAAGTTTCCGCGAAGCACCGATATTTTTGGGAATCTTTACCGCACTTATTTTAATTGGTGCGATCGTCGCTTTGATTCCGGGCATTCCGCAAATAAAACTTTTGATCGTTACGCAAGCAATAAACGGTCTTCTTTTGCCCTTTATTCTGATCGCAGTTGTTTCGCTTTCGAGTAATCCGAAAATAATGGGCGAATATAAAAATTCTTTCTTTTTTCAAACTATTGCGTGGTTGATTACAATTATCGTTTCAATACTTTCTATTCTATTGCTTGTAACAACATTTACTGGTATTTTCTAGTTTTACTAAGAGTAAAGTATGTTTTCTGACGAATTACAAAAAAAGACCATCTATTTTGTTGGATTTCTGGCAATAGTTACCTTATTACTTTTTTTTCTTCCATACATTCTTACGGTTTTCGGATTAGAACTAGCTGAAGATGGAATTCTTATTTCTATTGATAAAGATATGTCAATGTATCTAAAGGCAACTTTGGGTATTATCGGCACATTTTATCGTGTCCTAAAGATAATTTTATGGATGTCAATCGTGATTGCCATTGTTAGATTCATAAATTATCTGATCTTTGGTGCGGCATTAAAAAATTCTTCCGAATATGAAATATCTTCACTCTTAAAAACCGTTCTTACAATAATTATTTACATCGTTGCGTTCTTTATCTTTTTTCAAATGCAATTTCCCGATGTGCCGCTTGCTCCTATATTTACAGGTTCGACAATTATCGGTATCGTTGTCGGTTTAGCATTACAGGACACATTGGGAAATCTTTTTTCGGGAATTGCCATACAAGCTGACCAATCATTTCAGGTTGGAGATATTATCAAAATCACAAATCAAGGCACCGGAACAGTCGAAAGTGTTTCGTGGCGTGGCGTAAAAATTCGAACATTTCAGAATAAACTGATGGTAATAAGCAACAGTGTTATTGGTAAAGAGACGATCGAAGTTGCTCCAAAAGATAATCTGAATGCCCGCATCGTTTTTTTTAATACGCTCTATACAAATTCACCTGCCAAAGTTATACAAGTTGTCCGCGAAGCGGTTCGACAAGTTGAAAATGTTTCGCCGAAACGACGACCGAAAGTGCGTATTCGAAATCTTGGCGATAACGGACTTGATTGGGAAGTTAAATATTGGATAACGAATTATCGAAAACACAACGATACGGACGCACTGATTCGGCAAAGGATTTGGTATGCGTTTCAGCGTGAAAATCTGGATTTTGCCTATCCGACCAGAACAATTTACACCGCAAAACAAACGGACGAGGAAGATGTTTTTGTCGAAACGGCAGATGAAATTTGTGAACGCATCAACAACGTCCCGATATTTGCACCGCTTTCAAATGAAGAAACAAGCAAGATCGCCAAAAGTTGTTCGATCAGAGTTTTTGCTCCCGAAGAACCGATCATTGAAAAAGGTCAGACCGATAAATCAATGTTCATAATCCATCGTGGCGTTGTGAATGTTCAGATTGTTGAAAATGGACTTCCAAAAACAATTTCAACTCTCCGACCGGGTGATTTTTTTGGTGAGATGAGTCTTTTTACAGGTGAACCGAGAACTGCTGATGTGATTTCCGAATCAGAAACACAAGTTTTGGAAATAAAACCATATATTTTAAAACCTATCCTCGAATCCAATCCCGAATTATTGAGAATTATCGGTGAAATAATTGATGATCGTCGAGTATTGTTAGAAAATGCAGAGGAAGAAAAGAGTTCAATGACCGATGCCGAAACAAAAGGAGTTTTCAAAAACATCAAGAAATTCTTTAGAATAAACTAAATCATTCCCGCCGATTCGATTAAACTCAAATTTATAGTTCCCTCTACCAGTGTTAAAGTTCCCTCTACCAGTGTTATAAATCCCTCTACCAGTGTTATAAATCCCTCTGCTAGTGTTAAAGTTCCCTCTGCTTGTGTTACAACTCCCTTTGCTTGTGTTATAAGTCCCTTTCGCTCTGTTATAAGTCCCTTTGATATTGTTATAAATTGCTTGAAGTTTTTGTAAGTTAAATGAGAATTTACAATGGAAAACATAAAAAAACGTGAGTCAAAATATATCTGACTCACGTTTTTTATTTTTAATGGTTTAGTTTAATAGATGTTAAAGTTGAATACGACAACTTTATTAACCGATTGCGGAACACCATTTTTTAGAGGTGGTTTGAAACGTATCTGACGAGCCGCCGCGATTGCTTTTTCGGTTAAGCCGTGTGGCAGACCGCTGACCACGGAAACTCCACCGATACTGCCGTTTGCCATAAAGGCAACGCGAACTCGAACAACTCCGGTAACATTATTTTGTCTTGCCGCATCGGTATAACCCGGTTTCGGTTTGGACAAAATTTGAATTCCGGTTGTCGGACCTGATGGTGGTGGTGGTGGTGGCGGTGGTGGTGGTCCTGAATCTGCTACTCTTCTGTCCCTTCCTCTTCCACTGCCGGTTCCATCTCCATCTCCGTCTCCGTCTCCGTTTCCGCTTCCGGAACCTCTGCCGTTACCTTCGCCTGTTCCAAAACCGTTTCCGGCACCTGTGCCGTTACCTTCGCCGATTCCGCCACCGCGACCGCGACCGCTTGAGGCTACATCAGACAATCCGTTAATACCGGTTCGATCTGTTCGTTCACGTTTATTATTACCCTGCGTTCGGTTGACTTGTGGCAATACCGGATCGGGTAATCTAGGAAGAACCTGTGGTGGTGGTGGCAAAGTTTTTTGCTGTGAAGGTAATTCACCTCTCGAAGCGGGCTTTTCATTTTCTCTTCCGCCGCCGCCGCCGCCGCCGCCTTTTTTATCGTCTTTCTTCACTTCCTTTTCTTCAAGCGGCATTGGATTTTCATCCAAATATGCAAGCAATTGCTCCTCGCTGTTGAGCGATGCAACGTCATCAAGATTGTAGAAAAGCGAATATAACATCAATCCGGCGAAAGCAAATGTTATCAATGCAAACGCGGCTAAAAGCAATCCGTTACGAACGCTTCCGCCTTTTTCGGAAACAACCGTTACGTGATAACCACTGCCATCACCATCATTGAAATCATAATTTGATTCGTATGTCGGTTCGTCCTTTTCGATGACAAAATCATCTTCTTGAAACTTAACGGTTTCGGCAACAGGTTCGACGACATTTTCAGTTTTTGACGGTTCTTCGACATTCAATTCCAATATGTCATCGGAATCTATTTCAGCCGAAGTATCAAAACCATTTGTGCTTTCATCAGAAAAACTTAAAGGTTCAAAAACCGCTTGTTCTTCAACAAACTCCGGTGTTTCTTCAACATTTGTTTCTTCGGATATGATAGAATCCGCCGCAGTCTTCTCTTCAAAGTTACTGACGACTTGATAATCTTTCGTAGTTTCTGCGATTGGTTCTTGGATAACCGAAGATGCTCCATCAACCGGTTTCATCTCAAAAGCACTCAATTCATTTGCACAATTTGGACAAAATGAAAACTTTTCAGCGAACCCTTCTTCACAAGTTGAACAATATTTTACTATTTTTCCCATTATTCTCTAGCCTCTTAAATTTCTTAAAACAAATGACAGTTACCTGACACAATTTAAATTATAGCGTTAATTTACGACAATGTTAAGCATTAGGGGTCAATCTTAACTGCTAGTAACTTCTCAATAGATGCTTCAAATAGTTGACGCGATGCCTAATGACAACTAAACTTTTTACTTTTTGATAATTATTTTAAAGCAATTTTAGATTAACAACTTTGCAATATAAAACTGCAACTAATAAATTATTGAATATTCCATCTATTTTAAATATCAAAACTTATGCAATATTATTTCAAAAGATTTACGTTTTTGACGCTTACTTTGTTCATTTTGACGAGTTTTTCTTTTTCTCAGAATGTTAATTTTCCGACTCCGCGTGAAGAAAAACTACTTAACGGCTTAAAGGTCTTGATCTGGAAACAAGCGAAAACCGGCAAAGTTTCCATCAATCTGCGAATTCATAGCGGCTCGGCTTTTGACCCGCAAAATAAAGAAGGCACTTTCGCACTTTTTGGCGACATATTATTTCCCGATCCTGCACTAAAAACATTCTTTGAAGAAGATTTGGACGGAAAATTGGAGGTCATCAGCACATACGATTACGTGCAAATAAATGCCGAAGCAAAAGCCGACGAATTTTTAACGGCAATGCAAACGATCGCAACCGCTATTTCACGAACGCAAATTGATAAGGAAACACTTGAGAAAGTTAAAAAACAAAGACTCGAATATATCTCAAATTTAGCCAAAGACTCCAGATATATTTCCGACCAAACTGTTTCAAAAAATCTCTTCGGCAATTTTCCTTACGGCAGATCACAAACAGGAACTTTTGAAAGCCTAAACAACGTTGATTTTGCCGAACTTATCATTACAAAACAAAAATTTATAACGGCGGATAATGCCACGCTTGCAATTAGCGGCGATGTTCAACCAAGTTATGCCTACAAAGCGGCACGTCGTTTATTTGGCGTGTGGCAAAAGAGCCTCAATAAGATCCCTGCTAATTTCCGTCTGCCCGAACCTCCCGAAAAAAAACCCGAACCGATCTATATGACCGGCGAAAAGGTCATTTATGCCAATTTTGCGGCGGAAGGTTTGGCACGCAACGATGCGGATTTTTACGCGATGCGGGTTGTCGAAACTATTCTTAATAATCGTTTGAACAAACTTGTCGGGCAAAATGATCAAATTTCTGCAAGTGTTCTTCACGAAGGATTTTTGCTGAGAGGTGTTTTGAAATTGGAATATATTAACAGAGCGGAAAATCAGGATTCGTTTCAAAACGGCGACGCAAGATCGCTCTTTGCTAAAATGCTGACCGATAAAATAACCGAACAGGAATTTAAAGATGCAAAATCTAAGATCTTATCGGAATTTGCCGACAGAAATCTTGCCGACATTTATTTTGATGTGGATACATACAAATTAAAATCCGTTTCCGATGAAATAAAAGCCGTCAACAATGTCAACTTAAAACAAGCACAAAAAGTTGCCGACGAATTGAAAAAAGAAACCGTTGTTGAAGCAATCGTTGTTTCCAAACCTGCGGAAACAAAAACCGAGATCAAACAACCCGTTGATCCAAAAGACCCGAATAAATAAATACTTGAACTTCACAAGGTGATACTTCTTTTCAATTTTTGTAGAATCTTGGAAAGAAGTATTTTTTTTATGGAAAACACAAAGCAAAGAACAAACGGCGAGATCGAACACGCCAAAGCCGTCAAGGAAATGTTTTCGGGAATCGCTCCGAAATACGATTTTCTCAACCATTTTCTCTCGGTCAACATAGACAAACGCTGGCGTAGAAAGGTTTCCGAATCGCTTGCAGATATTTTGGAAAATCCCGATGCAACCGTTTTGGATGTCGCTTGCGGAACAGGCGATCTAGCTTTGGAATTAAAAACCTACGGCAAAGCAAAAGTTATCGGAACGGATTTTTGCCGTCCAATGCTCACAATCGCCAAAGACAAAACAGAAAAACAATCCGAACGAGTTCCATATTTTGAAGCCGACGGAATGAATCTTTCTGCATCAGATGAAAGTTTTGAAGCAGTTACAATCGCCTTCGGTCTGCGAAACTTTTCAAACTGGCAAAGTGGTTTAGTTGAACTTCATCGAATACTAAAAAAAGGCGGAAAACTTTCGATACTAGAATTTTCATCGCCGATAGTTCCGGGATTTCGCCAGGTTTTTAATTTTTATTTTGCAAATGTTCTGCCAAGAATCGGCGGAATCGTCAGCGGTTCGCGTGGTGCGTATGAATATTTGCCCGATTCGGTTTCCAAATTCCCCGACCAAAAAAAATTAGCCGAGATGATGCGACAAATCGGATTTTCCGATGTAAAATACAAAAACCTAACGGGCGGAATCGCCGCAATTCACACAGGAACGAAATAATTCAAGATTCAAGATTTAAGATTCAAGACTCAAGATTATTAATTAGTTTCATGCTTTTCTTAAATCTTAAATCTTATAATTTTGAATTTTGAATCTTAAATCTTAAATCTAAAATGAATAAGTATAAACTTTTAAATTTTACGAAACGTCTGGCGTTATTTCTGCTCGTCATTTTTACAGTTGTATCGCTTGTCACATTTCTCATTGAACTTGTTCCCGGCGATCCGGCAGTTGCGAGACTTGGTGAACAGGCAACGCCCGAACAGATTCAAGCATTTCGCACACGACACGATTTGGATTCACCGGCATTTTTCTTTACCTATAATGAAAAAGGTTTTGAATGGAACGGAATGAATAACCGTTATGCAAAATATTGGATCGGAGTTTTGCACGGAGATCTGGGGACTTCATTTGATACCGGAGGACCTGTTTTAGATCTGATAATTGATCGTTATCCGATGACGATCAAATTAACTCTTGCCGCATTACTTATCGCTATTGTGATTTCTGTTCCGCTCGGAGTTTTAGCCGGAACAAACAAAAATTCGCTGATTGATAACTTTTCGTCATTTTTTGCATTGATGGGGATTTGTCTGCCCGGATTTGTCATCGGACCTTTGCTTGTCTATGTATTTGCAATAAAACTTTCTATTTTGCAACCATCAGGTTATCAATATCCCGAAGATATTATCCTACCTGCGGTAACTTTGGGTGCGGCACTTTCGGCGATTTTAACCCGTATGATTCGCTCAAGCGTGATCGAAGAACTCGGCGAAGATTATGTTCGCACGGCTCGTGCCAAAGGCTTGAGCGAAAGAGTTGTCGTTTATAAGCACGTCTTGAAAAACGGTTTGATTCCCGTCGTAACAATCCTCGGTTTACAACTCGGCGTGTTGCTTGCAGGTGCAATTATCACCGAACGAATTTTTAATATACGCGGTATGGGAACACTTTTGCTTGACGGAATTAATACGCGAGATCATCGCCTAGTGCAAGGTGTAGTTTTGGTCATCAGCATCACATATATTCTGGCTAATTCTTTAACAGATATGGTTTATCGTTGGCTTGATCCGCGAATTCGTATGAATTAATTTTTGTTATTGTTGATCGTTGGAATTTGATCTTAGGTCTTTATAAATTTGACTGAATGTAGAAAAAATTTGTAAGTAATTTCACTTTTTAATGTTAAACTAACTGTTGTATTCACTATCTAAACAAATAATAAATTGATTCTAGAACGGAGCGACAATGTTTAAAATTACTTTATTAATGCAGAACTTTACCGGTTACAAACAATCTGCCAGCCACTGTCTTTTATTTGTAATCGTTTTAATCACTACTTTTGGTGCTTCCGCACAGACTTCATCTCCAAAATCATTACCGATTTCGACCATTCTTAACTCCGACGGTTCAGTAAAACCAAACATGACCGGCAGTTTTGATCCGAGTGGTTATAAGTTTGGTTACGGACCGAGAGGCGAGCCAAGATTTATGGCTGAGGATAAGCAAGTTCTGGGCAGTTGCAATGATGGATGGGATAGTAATTTCATTCTAAATGGCACTGACAGTTCTGCTAATGCGGTTGTATCGGATGGTCTGGGAAATATATATGTTGGTGGTTCTTTTCGTGTAATAAATAACATCGTCGCTAACGGGATCGCAAAATGGGATGGCACGTCTTGGTCTGCTCTCGGGTCAGGTGTAAACGGAAGCGTCAAGGCGATCGCCGTTACTGGCAGTAACATTTATGTCGCCGGTAATTTTACTACTGCAGGAGGCGTATCAGCAGACAATGTAGCCAAATGGGACGGATCTTCATGGTCAGCACTCGGTGCGGGTATCAATGCCGGAAATTTCTCCGGAGTAAATGCCATCGCTGCCTCGGGCAATGACGTATATGTTGGTGGTAATATCTCTGCATTTAACCATATCGCCCACTGGAACGGAACGACTTGGAATAGCTTGGGAAATGGCGTGAACGGCACAGTTCACGCACTCGCAATTGGAGGAAACACTCTCTACGTAGGTGGTTTTTTTTCGGCAGAGGGCGTGCCAGCTAACGGTATTGCTAAGTGGGATGGAACATCTTGGTCGGGTTTAGCCTCAGGGATCAATAGTATAGTTAGAGCCATCGCCATTTCGGGAACTAACGTCTATGTCGGCGGAGGGTTTATCACTGCCGGCGGAATTTCGGCGAATAGTATCGCCAAATGGGACGGTTCCAGTTGGTATGCACTCGGTTCTGGAGTCAGTGGTGGAACCGGTGGCACAGGTAGCGATATTTACTCATTAGCAGTATCGGGAACTGATGTTTACGCAGGAGGTTTTTTTACTAATGCCGGAGGGGTTACAGTAAAACGGATCGCAAAATGGAACGGTAGCGAATGGAGTCAGATGGGAACAGGTATGGACGGCAACATACCAATTTATGTAGCGGTTTATGGTTTAGCCGTATCGGGAAATACCGTTTTTGCTGTCGGTGAATTTAGTAATGCAGGCGGCGTTTATGCCAAAAAGATTGCGAAATGGTCAGCCGGCACTTGGTCTTCATTTCAGGGTTCCACCGTAGACAGTATTGTTCGATCTGTTGCCGTTTCGGGTAACGATGTCTATGTCGGTGGTAACTTTACTTTTGCCGGATCAACAACCGTTAATAATATTGCCAAATGGGACGGTAACAATTGGTCAGCGTTGGGGACAGGTATTCCCGGCGGCTTTATTAATGTGGTTGCAGTTTCTGGTAACAATGTCTATGTCGGCGGCAGTTTTTCTAATGCAGGCGGTAATGCTGCGAATAATATTGCAAAGTGGAACGGAACCAGTTGGTCTCAACTCGGTTCAGGCGTAAACGGCGGATCGGTTTTTGCTATTACGGTAGTGGGGTCAGACGTTTATGCAGGCGGTTCTTTTACCACTGCGGGCAGTAACACCGCAAATCATATCGCCAAATGGAACGGTACAACATGGACAGGACTTAATTCTGCGATCGTGAATATCGTCACGACTATCGTTCCATCGGGCGACATTCTATATGTAGGAGCGAATACAACAACGGTTGACAGTCCTAACTACTTTCTTAAATACGACGGAACGACATGGACACCACTTGGCAATGGTATGACTGGCGGAGGTGTAAGTTCGATTGCAGTGTTAGGGACAGATGTCTATGTAGCCGGAGGATTTAATAGTGTCGGCGGCGTTTCGGCTGCCCGTATCGCTAAATACGATGGTTCTAACTGGTCAGCTCTCGGTGCAGGACTGCCGGGAAACTCAAATACTATCAAGATTGCAACTATAGGATCGGATTTATATGCTGTCGGCGACTTCACGGTGGCAAATGGAGGTCCGGGAGATCGTGTCGCCAAATGGAACGGAAGTTCTTGGATTCCGCTAGGTTCGGGATTGGAAGGTTATCTCGATAGCAGCGGACTGGCGGTAGCTGCGGCTGGTGATAGTATTTACGTCGGCGGAAATTTTTTAACAGCTGGTTGCAACCTTTCTCCATATTTTGCCCGTTGGCGGGAAAGTTTATGGACAGGTTCCGTCAACACCGACTGGCATACAGCGGCAAATTGGGGGAATAATTCGGTGCCTTCAGCCAATATCGGGGTTACAATTCATGAGAATAACGCTTCGATAACATCGGCAGATGTAACCGTAAGCAGTTTGATCGTTTCCGGCGGGCGAACATTGACCATTGCTGCCGGGCGAACATTGACCGTAACGGGTAATCTATACCTCGCCGACGGTAATCTGGCGGGTCCCGGCACTTTGATAGTAAACGGCGATTTAACCTTGAACAATGCTGATGTTGCCAATCTTGGCTCGATCACGATCAATGGTACACTCTCCTTAAACGGCGGAAATATAACGGGAACAGGATCGGTTGTTGTCTCTTTATGTCGCGGAAGTGCTATCGCAGGTGGTAGCAGTAATTCTTTCATTTTGGCTCCACTGACACGGTGTGTAAATTCAAATGGAACTTATAAATTCCCCGTTGGTACAGGACAAACCTATTCGCCTGTGGAGTTAGCCAATGTAGTTGGTAGTTCTAATTTTACTGTGAATCCTAAATCCGGTGCTTATTCCGGCTCGGCTAACGGTTTGCCGGCTAATCGACTCTTGCGTTGGTGGGAACTAACTAATGGAGGTATCATGCGGGCGGATCTCAGTTTAGATTACTCGGACAATGAAGTCGTCGGTTCAGAACGTAGATACCGAGCCTACAATATTATCGGAGGCACTGCGACCAAGATGCCAACGGCTCTGAATCAGGTAACAAATCGGGCAACGATTCAGGGAGTTTCTACGTTTTCCGCTTGGACTCTGGCTGAGAGCGAACCGATTATTACGACTTTGACCGGCAGAGTGACAACAAATCGCGGTCGCGGAGCAGGAACTGTTTTTGTTACGCTGACGGACGATCAAGGTATGATCCGATATGGCATAACAAACCCGTTCGGATATTACAAGTTCACGAATGTCTTGACTTTTCAGGTTTATACAGTTCAGGTTACATCAAAAAAATATACGTTCCCGACATACGAACGAGAGGTTGACTTTGACGAGTTAACAGGTAATGTCAACTTTGTATCATCTGATCACTAGACGTTGAATGAAAAAACAATGTAATAAGTTAGGCTCTGTTGACTTTTTATTTAGCTTGCCACTAGCTACGGCTAGTGGCTTTGTTTGCAACGAAGGTTTTGACAAATAAAATTACATAAGTTGTAATTTCAAAGTCCAACAGCCAAAGCTCAAAAATCAAAAGATTGATATTATTAATGAACAGACTTACATACATCGGAATTTTTCTTGCCGCCGTTTTTATTTTGACGGCGATATTTGCACCTTTGATCGCAACTCACGATCCGATAAAACAATTCAATGTAAATAACGGCGGTGTTTCGAGAGCCTTGAAAAATGAATCTCCGACTGCTGAACATTGGTTTGGAACTGATTCACTCGGACGTGATGTTTTCTCACGGATCGTCTATGGTGCAAGAGTTTCGCTACTCGTTGGAATAACCGTTGTTTCGATATCCGGCATTTTCGGAATAATAATCGGAGCGATCGCTGGTTTTTATGGTGGTTGGTTGGATAAATTTCTTGCCGGATATGTTTTTAACGTCTTTTTAGCATTTCCCGGTTTGTTACTCGCAATCGCCATCGTCGCATTTTTGAGCGGAACAAATCCGACACCAAACGACCGAATTCGTCATTTAATTATCGCAATGTGTATAACAGGTTGGGTTGGATACGCCCGTGTGATGCGTGGACAGGTTTTGAAAATTCGTGAATATGATTTTGTTCAAGCCGCCAGAGCATTGGGTGCAAGCGGTCTTCGTCAGCTTTTTGTTCACATTATGCCAAACGCGATTCAACCCTTGATCGTTCAAGCCTCGCTTGCAATGGCTGGAGCTGTTCTCGCCGAAGCATCTCTGTCGTTTCTCGGATTAGGAATTCCACCGCCATCGCCATCCTGGGGAACAATGATTGACGATGCACGCGGAATTGAAACAATGACAAATGCCTTGCATAACCTACTGTTTCCGGGAATCGTACTTGCTTTGACTGTTCTCGCATTCAATTTTATTGGTGATGGTTTGAGAGAATATCTTGATCCAAAACAACGTAAGAGATAATTATGGAATGTTACTGAAATATCGGATTTTCAGTAACATTCCAAAAACACTTTCTAAGTTTTAGATTGAAAAACTATTTACCCAAAACTTCAAAATCAATCAATTGAGTAGCAATTTGTATTTTTTTCTTAGCTAACTTATCCATAACAATAACTTGAAAGATATAGTTTCCGGGAGATAAGTTTTTCTCAAGTTTAATCTTTCCGGTTAAATCTATTCTATTTAAATCCTTTTGTTCTTTTGTAGAAATCGGCTCAAAAGGAGTTTCTATAATAATTTTGTTATCTAAAATGAGTCTTGTTTGAATTGCCAAGTCTGGAACATTGTTTTCATTAGTTTGGGCATTATATATTACAGTTCCGAAATTTAAAGTTAAAGGCAAAGCAAATTGTCGCAGAGTAGTATCTGTGTACATTTTTTTGTTATTTTCTTGTTCTGTAGTATCAGTTTCATTTTTTGAAGAACTATTCAGCATCAGATTAGATAACCAAAGTCTTTTCTTTTCAAATTTTGGAGTATCTAAAAACTTTGCTGCGGCTCCGACCTTTCCGGTTTCGGAATCGTGTATGGCTACCCGAAAATGATAAACTCCCGATTTTTTCAAACCAATAGGCAAATCATAAACAACCCCATTTTTCAAAATTTTCTTATAAGTCGGCTCATTAACGGTAAGCGTGAAGTTTTTTGCAAACTGATCGATCGGCTTTTCGTCTGAATTTAAAGTTATCGCTAAAATATCGAAATTTGCCGTTCTCATACCATTCGATTGTCGTTTAAACTTTAAATCTTCGGCAGAGATATTTATTAGAAAATGAACGAAATCACCCTGTTCATCATTTCCCGTAATAGAATAAAGATTCAATTTTATCTCATTTGCTTTGAAGGGATATGCCAATGCCAGCCCGACTTTTTCTCTGGCTGATTGCGGATTGAAGTATTCCTGCTTTTTACTGTCTTCAGAATAAAATGCACTTCGGTAACGCACTTTGTGGCTTGAATCCTTTAGTTTTATTTCGACCTTTTCAAAAACGTCTTTTGGAGTATCAATATTTTCTATGTCTGTTATATAACTGAGCAGATAATAGCTCTGGTCGTCAATTATTTTTTCTAACCCTTTATCAAATTCATTTTGATTAAGAATTGCAAAACCTCCTGTTTCACTCGCTAAAACTCGCAGACCATCTTGGGATTGTCTGAAATCATTATCACGACTTGTTCTTTTATCATCGGTTTGACCGGGTTTAAAATTCCTGTCGAATGTCTTTAATATATCATCATCAGCATTAGCCATTCCCAAATACTGAAGCCCCCGCGGGTCAATCGGATAAATCACAACCGAAGCCTGATTTGCAGTTTTAATAAGCGATGTTAAAGCATCCGAAACCCCGGAGCCAAACTGATTATTTGCAGAGGGTCTTGTCCCTTCGATGGAAGTGTCTATATCTGAATTTGAAGAGTTTCGTAAAGACCTATCGGAAAGCGAAAAACCTTCCGAAAATAGAACCAAGGCTTTTCTACCGGGTAGATCTTTCATTCCGCGAACAATGTATTGGAGTGAACTGAGTGTTCCAACCGCTAAATTATTTTTCCTATCATTTTCCGAATCTTCCAAAAGGGCGAGTTCCCCTCTAACGCCCGGAACATCATGTCCTCTGGCTTCGCTAAGTTCTTCAAGCAGAGTCATACTGGCTGGGTCATAATAATCCGCTCCACCTCTGCTTTGTGTCCCCCATTTGATTTTTTTAACGGTTGCCAGAAGTTCTTTTTTATCAGAAGTAAAAGCGGGAAGGACACTCGTTCTTCCGGTTGTTACAATTGAAACCAAATCTCCTTCTCTTATTTGCTCTTTTATAAATTTCTCAAGAGATTTTTTTATCGGTCCGATACTTCTAAAACTCAAACCCAAATTATCAACAACAAGTACCAAAGTCCTCCGAATATTACTAGGATCACTGGGCTTTGTTGTCGTCGGAACTTTTATTTTTTCATTTAGGGTTGTTCCTTCATCATTATTTTGCAGACCCAAACTATCGTCAGATGAAATATTCAATTTGTTCGTAGATTTTG
>JBGTHN010000507.1:0-1780 GCA_041746235.1 Pyrinomonadaceae bacterium
CACAAAACAAGCGTGTTCTCTGCGTGATGGATTTCCGAAACTCAAACAAAACAATATAGTTGTCCTCGGTGTTTCCAATGACGATGAAGAATCTCATCAAAAATTCATTGAAAAATATGATTTACCTTTCACATTAATTGCCGACACCGACAAAGAAATCGTCAATAAATACGGTATTTACGGCGAACGAAATATGTATGGCAATAAGTTTATGGGAATCAAACGGACGACATTTTTGATTGATGAAGAAGGAGAGATCAAAAAGATTTTCAAGCGTGTAAAAGTTGACGAACACGCTGACGAAATTCTCAAAGCATTTAGTGAATAATTTAATTTAGACCGAAAAAAACTACCCCCAATATGGCTCGTAAGAGAATGCGTTGGACTGAATTGTTAGATGTTCTAACTGATTCGGAACGCACACGAAAAATCGTCCTCCCACGAGCGACCGAAACTGAGCGTTTGGCTCTTTTTTTATTGCGTCGGGAAGGATTTTCTGCACAAAGTTCTCCTGATGAGCAAAAAAATTTCGACATAGAACTTTTCAAACCTGGGGAGAGAATCGCCGTTAAAGTTCGCAATCAAAGAGCAAAAGTGCATCTAGGACAGATCGAAAAGTTCCTTGATTTTCTCTCGCACACCGAAAAACACAGCGAAGGATATTTTATTTCGACGAGCGGATTTACATCTTCGGTTTACGCATATTTGCGTGAAGAAAAAATTACTAATGTCCATCCCGTGATTATGCGGGACAATCAATTATTTTTTGATTGTGAAAAAATTGATGCCCGCGAAGAAAAATATAAAACCACATATATAGGCGTTTTTACTTGCAAAGGCGGAGTTGGGAAAACAACAATTGCCGCACATCTTGCCGGAGCTTTTGCGTTAAATGGTTATGACATTGCTTTAATAGATTTAGACCATCAGCAAAACTTACGAAAACTCCTCGGCGAAGGTGTATATTTGCCATCGAAAAAAGGTGAAGTCGGTTCGGTTGTAAATGTTCTAAGCCCCGAAGAATGGGATGAACACGATTACGAAGATACAAAGATAGTAGTTTGTGATTGCAATCCCGAATTTGAAGCAAATCCGGTCGAATTTATTCGCAAATTTGATTATTGCATTATCCCGACAACTTTGAATCCACTCGGAATTAACAAAAATGCAGATGTTATTAAACGGACTTTCGCGGCGATCCGTCGTGAAAATGCTAATGCTAATCTTTTTGTTTTGATAAACAGTTTGCAAGCGGATGAAGAGAAACGAAATACACTTCTCAATCAAGTTTTGCAGACGCAATTTAAAACTATCTCCGAACGTGACGGACGTTGCACATATATTGATCCCGAAGATGTCGCGATTCGTTTCAGCAAACAACTTCTTTATTGGGGCTTTCACCTTTTTGAACAAACAAAACCTTCGCTCGCCTTCCGCACTATCGGACGTTATTCATATCCGCGTATGGATTTTCTGAAGTTGGTAGATTATCTGGAAATGCACACGGATATAAATGAAGAAGCAAAATCATTAGCAGCAAGATTATAAAACCGGTCGTGAATAAAATTAACGTGTGTTCGAGCTAAGCCATTTTCACCGAATAAATCCAAATTGTCGCTTTTTTTGGTTTGAAACCTAAAAATTTAGGTTTTATGAATTGTCGTGTTCATAAGACAGAAAAAATTAATACAGTGATATTTTTTCAAAAAGCGTCCGATAGATTGGTAAATTCCTATTTTCAACCGATTTTTCTCGTTCGGTTTTTATCGGTAGAGGATTT
>JBGTHN010000508.1:0-4408 GCA_041746235.1 Pyrinomonadaceae bacterium
AAGTCTTATTATCATCTCGACAAGGTTGCATATTTGTTCCATCCTTTTTTGTTAATCTATTTAAGAATGTAACATTTGTAGCCTTGTTTTTTATTTTTTATAGGAAAGCCCTATTCGGGTTATTTGAAAGGTTGTGAAAGCGACTGATAAAGTTGTAGTTCTCACCCTTAAAATTTTAACGCTCATCCTAAAAGCTGAAGACTTCTACCTAAAAGTGCAGAGGTTCCACCTAAAAGTGCAGAAGTTCCCCTTAAAAGGGCAGAGGTTCCACCTAAAAGGGCAGAAGTTGCCATCAAAGGTGCAAGAGTTCCCCTTAAAAGTGCAGAAGTTGCCATCAAAGGTGCAAGAGTTCCCCTTAAAAGTGCAGAAGTTGCCATCAAAGGTGCAAGAGTTCCACCTAAAGGTGCAAGAGTTCCACCTAAAAGGGCAGAAGTTCCCTCTAAAGGTGCAACTTCTGCCATTTTAGAGGGAATAATCCATTCTTTATAAAATTTAATCGGACAATGAAAAGGTTCAAGAGTTTTATTGACTCTTGAACCTTTTCATTTATAGGGAAATAAATTTTACCAAATTTCGCACATATCTTTTTTGACCATTTTTTGTGGTGCTTTGCATCCGAATGCTTCGGCGAATTGTGGCATATTTGAGAGCGGTCCGTTGACACGCCAGCGGGCGATTGCGTGTGAATCGGTTTTAACTCTCAAACTCTCACCTTCCATAGTCATTTTGATTGCCCAGATTTGAGCCCAACCGAGGAAAAATCTCTGTTCGGCAGTAAATCCGTCAATATCTGCGGGGCGTGTTTTTCCTTTCAAAGAGTTCATAAAAGCATCGTAGGAAATCGCCAGACCGCCGAGATCGCCGATGTTTTCGCCGAGCGTCAGTTTGCCGTTCATAAATAAACCGGGCTGAACTTCGTATTCGTCAAATTGTTTAACGACACAAGCGGCACGTTCGTCAAACTTCTTGCGATCGTCAGGTGTCCACCACATTTTCAGGTTTCCTTCCGCATCAAAACGGCTTCCTTGATCGTCGAATCCGTGCGAGATTTCGTGTCCGATCACGCCGCCGATTGAGCCGTAATTTATTGCATCATCGGCATCGGGATTAAAGAACGGCGGTTGCAAAATTCCTGCCGGAAATACGATTTCATTCAAAGGCGGACTGTAATAAGCATTAACCGTCGGCGGAGTCATTCCGAAACGGTCTCGGTCAACAGGTTTTCCGATGTCTTCCAGGTTACGTTTGACCTGAAATTCGCCCGAACGTGACGAATTCATAAAATATGAATCACGACTGATGTCCAAACCTTTATATCCGCGAAGTTTTTCGGGATAACCGATCTTGCGTTTGAATGTCGAAAGTTTGGCAAGAGCCTGAACTTTTGTGTCGTCGGTCATCCATTCGAGCTTATCAATTCGTTCACGCATGGCGACAAAAAGATTGTCAATCAATTCGTTCATACGCTCTTTTGCTTCGGGTTTGAAAGCTCTGGCAACATACAATTGTCCGAGTGCTTCGCCGATATTTCCATCGACTTCTCCGACGCAGATTCTCCAACGCGGTTGTTGTTCTTTTCTGCCTTGCAAATATCTGGCATAAAAATCAAATCTCTCATCCGCAAATCTTTTCGCCAGCATCGGTGCGGCGGCATCCAAAGTCATCCAATGCAGATAAGTTTTCCATTCACCGATAGAAACATCATCCAACATTTGATTAACCGCTTTGAAATAATCAGGTTGTCCGATATTAAAATCTGTAACTCCCGTAACTCCACGCAACGCCATATAATCGTCCCATGCAAAATTCGGTGTGATCGCATTTGCTTCGGAAACGCTTACTTTTTTGTAGCGGTTGTCGGGATTTCGCAACTCTGTGCGGGAAAGCGAAGCATAGGCAATACGCATTTGAATCCGCATTACGCTGAACATTTTATTACGTGCGGTTTGTTCACTGTCGCCTTCGAGTTGGAACATTTTGACCATATATTCGCGGAATTTATCGCGGGCTTCCTGCATTTTTTCATCGCCGCCGACATAATAATCTTTGTTCGGCATACTCAAACCGCCTTGAAATGTGTTGGCGATAACAGTATTGCTGTCTTTCAGATCAGTTCCGCCAAAAAATCCGAACAGAGCGGGAATTCCGGCGTTGTGCATTTTGGCGATCACTTTTTGCAGGTCTTTTTTGTTGCGGATTCCGTTGATGTCATTGAAATACGGATTCAGAGGTTTTACTCCGGCGGATTCGATCGCCGCTTCATCCATACAAGAAAAATAATAGTCACCGATAAGCTGTGTATCACTTCCTTTTTCCGCGTCAGTTTTTGCGACAGACTCTTCAACAATTTCCTTCAAAATTTCGCGGTTGTTTTCCGCCAGAATATTAAAACTTCCCCAACTTGATTGGTCACCGGGAATTTCCGTGTTGTCCAACCATTTTCCGTTGGCATACTGAAAAAAGTCCGTGCAGGCTTCGCTTGATTTATCCATACGGCTTGTATCAAATCCCGAATTCTGTCCGAATGTCATAGTATAAGCGGATAAAATAAACGCAAGAATGACGACGGATCGAAAATAAAAATTACGCATTGTGTTCTCCTAAATTTTATAGATATTATTTTGTTAAGGTTATTACGGCAGGTTTAAAAAATATGTTTCAAATGCGTCAAATTACAGGAATGAATTTCTCGCTTACACGCTTCCACAACTTTTGAGCAAGTTGTTTGCGGTTTGCTTCAACGACAGGTTCTGAACCAAAAGTTATGATCGCACGGCACTTGCGAAGTTGGAAAAATTGCCACAAATGCTCGATAAAACTAATATCGTCCCACCAACAGATCGAATCGCTTGCTCTCTGTTCGCCGTCATCAACTTGATAACTGATCGAGGCATAATGAATTGGCAGATCGGTTTTTGCAGCAAATTCAAAAAATGATGAATTGAACGGCAGAACTTGCTCGCCTTTTGTGCTTGTTCCTTCGGGAAAAATAATTACGCCTTCGCCTTCGTGAAGTTTTTCGATAATTTTCGCACCGGCACGCGGAATATCACGGCGATTTTCTCGATTGATAAAGATCATTCCCATATCGCTGATAATTTTTCCGGCGACAAGCCACCCTTCAATATCAGCTTTGGCAACAAATATACTTTCAATAACCGAACGAAGTGCCGGAATATCTGTGTAACTCAAATGATTTGAAACAAGAAAAAAGGGCTGTTTTGGTTTTTCGCCGATTATCTCAACTTCCATTCCGGCGATTCGCACAAAACCTTTTGCCCACTGACGAAATATCAATTGTCGCCAATATTGTTTATTCGGAATGATAAAATCACAGACAAACCAAATTCCGTAAATGCCAAAGGTTAAGCCGAAAAACAAAAACATTTTTATTGCCGCACGTATATATTTCATTGTTTTGAAGTTTAAATAATTTATTACTTTGTTTCAATATTCCTGAAATTATACCTTAACAAAACTCGCATCGCTAGAGTTTTCCCTTTGCGGTCAGCCGGTCGCCAATTCATTTCGTTGACGGTTTCAACCACCGATTCATCCAAGCCAAAACCAGCCCAACGTACGATTTCGGTTTGTAAAATTTTTCCGTTCTCGTCTATATCAACCAAAACATCAACCGTCGCAACAACATCATAAAATGAAGCAAGTTTGGTATAAATCGGTTTGATGCGTTTATATGGAAGTGGTGGACGAAAACCTTCTCCTTCGACGGAATCCGCATCGGGAAGTTCTTCAATTTTTAGATTTTCTTCATTCAATTCCTTGTCATTGGCAATTTTAATTTGTTTAGCAATTTCGTCTGCGTATTCATCAATTGCAGAAAAAAGTTTTGATCTTGCATGGTTTGCATCGTTTTCTTCAAACTTAAAAAGTTTAAAGAAAACCAGTCTTCCAGTCCGCGAACTGACTAAAAAAAATGTTGCGTATGATTCATAATACTCATTTTTTTCAAATGAAGAACGGCGTAAAGTTTCGGATTTGATGAGAATAAAAAAATTACAACCTATGCCGACACCCAAATTTTTTGCGTCTGTGTTTGTTAAGTTAAAAGGATTTTCAAAATTATTTATGCGAAGAACATTTTCGGCTAAAGATAGATCGGCAACTTTGAATTTTTCCGAAAGGGAAGTTTCCAGTTTTTTTGCGAAACTCTCGGTTTGCTCAGTTTTCTCAGGCGTTAAAATTGCTATCTTTTGCGAAAAAATAATTGTCGAAAAAAGAAAAATGAACAGGCAAATACTCAAGGTTTGCTGAAACTTTTTTATTTTGTCCTTTTTACTTTTTACTTTTCTTTTCATTTTCCGTGATAAAACTTAGCGATTTCTTCGGCTAATTCCGGTGGAAAACAAACTCTGTGGATTTGATAACCTTTTTGTAATCCGCGAACTGC
>JBGTHN010000509.1:0-3311 GCA_041746235.1 Pyrinomonadaceae bacterium
TTTGTGGCGTTTTTGATAACGGTTGGTTCAAAGAAAACTCCATCTTTATAATTTTTATTACGGTTTCCGCCCGTCAAAATTTCCGCACCGCTGTCTTTAAATGCTTGAACGTGGTCTTCGACAATTTTTATTTGATCTTCCGACGACATCGAACCGACTTCAACATCTGGATTATTTCCATAACCCTGTGTCAGATTCTTAGCCTTTTCGACAACCATTTTCGTAAATTTTTCGGCGACTTTTTCTTCAACATAAAGCCTTTCAACCGACGAACAGGCTTGTCCCGAATTCGTGAACGCTCCCCAAACAGCACCGCTCGCAGCCTTTTCCAGATCAGCATCGGCAAAAACTATCATCGGATCTTTTCCGCCGAGTTCGAGCACGACCGAAGTTAAATTCTTTGCCGCCGCTTCCGCGATTTTCTTGCCCGTTGCGACGCTTCCCGTAAACATAATCTTATTCGGAGCAGAATCAACGAGTGCCGCACCCGTTTTGCCATCGCCGCTGACAACCTGCAAGACACCTTTCGGCAAACCTGCAATTTCAAAGATTTCGGCAATCTTTTCACCGATCAAAGGTGTCAATTCTGAAGGTTTCAAAACTATCGTATTTCCCGCCATCAAACCCATCACAACTTCGCCAAGCGGAATTGAAAACGGAAAGTTCCACGGCGAAATTATCGCGACAACACCGAGCGGTTTGTAGATCATTTTCGATGAGCGTCCCATCAGCCCAAGCAAACCTATATTTATCTTTTTCGGTTTCAGCATCTTCTCCGTCTTATTCGCAAAAAACTGCATCAAATCCAGAACGGGCGTAATTTCCGCCGAATGTGCTTCCGCGATCGGCTTGCCCATTTCGTCCGAGATCAATTTTGCGATCTCATCCGCTTCCTGCAAAATAACTTCTCTCGCACGCATCACGATCCGCTTGCGTTCAGCAAAAGGAGTCTTCCGCCAGACTTCAAAAGCCTTACGGGATTTCTCGACCGCAGTTTCAACTTCCTCTTTCGAGAAATTTTTCACCCGCCCGACTTCTTTGCCGTTCGCGGGATTGTACGAAACGATTTCATTTTCTTTAACCGGAACTTCTATAACTGCACTCATTTAATTACCTGCCTTGATCTGAACTTTGTTTGGAAATTTTGAAAACATTTCTGATTTTTCCATTTCTTTCAATTTATCAAAGAATCTGATATTTCCCGATTCATCACAAGTCCACACCTCAATTGCACCTCGTTCAAAATAAAGTGTGGCTTTTTCCCGCATTTCGGTTTCCGTATTACTTCTGGATATAACTTCAACACAAATTTCGGGAGCGATCGAGGCTTCCGTTTCGTCTTGAATTTTTTCAATAACTTCCATCGAAGCCCAGGCAACATCGGCAACCTTCGTGCCTTTGCTCGTGCGAATGGCACATTCAACCATCGAAGCACTTGCGGGACGCATAATCTGCAAAAGTGCGGAAATTCGCCCTTGGAAGATTGAATGATTTATCTTCACAGGATTCATAACAATTTCTCCAAATTCATTCGTTTCGATCTTAAACGGAATATCCTGCAAACTTGGATGATTTACAACTTCTGCCCAATCCATAATTTACTCCTCTAATTTTCATCTCACAAAATCTCAAGAACGTCCCCTTCATCTTCATATTCGCCAACTCGAATTTTTATCCAAAGTCCTTGTTTTGTAATTCTTTTATCGGTAACAGTTGCTTCGAAAGATTCCAGCCAATCCCCAGTATTTTTATCTCCCAAAATCCACATTTTCCCTTCAAAGATAATTTGACGAGATTTTCTGATTTTTGCACTCAAATTAACTGCACCATCAAATGTAAGCGGACAATCAATCAAACGAAATGCAATAATTTCAAATAAACCACTTAATTCATAATCGAAAAGTTCGATAGATTCACCTTTAAGTAATCGCTCAAAAATATCTAAAAATTGTTTTGCTAAATCTTTCGTTATTCTTTTTTTTCCTAAATTAACATTTTCTCAATTACGCCATAACTTGCATCCATTGCTTCCGATAATTTTTCGGGTTCTGTGCCGCCGCCTTCTGCCATATCGGGTTTTCCGCCGCCTTTTCCGCCGACGATTGGGGCGATTTCTCTGATTATGTTTCCCGCTTTTACTTTATCGGTCAGATCATCGGAAACCCGGACGATAAATGAAACTTTACCGTCATTTTTGTTGCCGATGATGACTACGCCGGATTTTATTTTTGCCATCAAAGTATCGGACAAATGACGCATTCCGCCTTTGTCTAAATCTTCGACGGATTTTGCGAAAACTTTTACGCCGCTGACATCTTTTGCTTCGTCGCCGTTTGATGAAGAGCCGACCGCACCCGTTGCGATTTTCAGTTTTAGTTCGTCAACTTCCTTGCGTTTTTGCTTTAATTCATCCTGCAATTTTTGAATCGCCGCCGGTAAATTATCGCGTTGCGTGTTCAAAACATTCAATGATTCGTCAATTAAAATCTCATCATCACGAAAACGATTGAACGCATCAAAGCCCGTTATCGCCCGGATTCGACGCACGCCCGAAGCGATTGCTTCGTCTGCCGTAATCTTAAACGAACCAATATCACCCGTCGCACGAACATGAGTTCCACCGCAGAGTTCTTTTGAAAAAACGCCGTCGCCAACACTTAAAACCCGAACATCCGAGCCGTATTTTTCGCCAAACATTGCCACCGCACCGCTTTTCATTGCTTCATCAATTGACATCAGATCGGTTGCGACAGGCTCGTTTTGCAAAATATATCGGTTGACCAATTCCTCGATTTCTTTGAGTTCCGCATCCGACATCGCTTGATAATGCGTAAAATCAAATCGCAAATAATTCGGTGCAACGACCGAACCCGCTTGTTTAACGTGCGTTCCCAAAACTTCCTTCAAAGCCGCGTGAACTAGATGCGTCGCCGTATGATTCCTGCGAACAGCATCGCGTTTTTCCTCATCAACCGTCGCCGTAACTACATCGCCAACTTTAATTGAACCGCTTTTAACTTTCGATTTATGCAAAACAATACCCGCAATCGGTGCAAATGTATCAATGACATTTGCTATCGCAAAGTTGTTCGTTGTTCGTTGTTCGTTGTTCGTTGTTTCTTTCTGCTCACTGCTCACCGCTGACCGCTGACTAACAAGCGTTCCGCGATCTCCAACCTGTCCACCCGATTCCGCATAAAAAGGCGTTTCATCTAAAACAATCAAACCTTCCTCGCCGGATTTTAACTCATCAACTTTATCATCTCCTTTTACAATAGAAATTACTTTTGCATCTTCAACTTTTGTTAATT
>JBGTHN010000510.1:0-4251 GCA_041746235.1 Pyrinomonadaceae bacterium
GAAGAAGAATTGGAGAAAGTCCGCCAAAATTATCGCCTCCGCTCAACTTAATTTCCTGTCCTAAAACCATCGTCGCCAAGATCGTGGCAACATAAGAACCGAAAAGATCTGCTCCCATTCCCGCAACGTCGCCAACATTATCGCCGACATTATCCGCAATAGTTGCCGGATTTCTAACATCATCTTCAGGAATTCCAGCTTCAACTTTACCAACTAGATCTGCTCCAACGTCAGCCGCTTTAGTATAAATTCCACCGCCGACTCTGGCAAAAAGTGCAATAGATTCAGCTCCTAAAGAAAAACCTGCAAGAACTTCGATTGCCGTCACCATTGCCTTCGAGTCAACCGAAGCACCTGTGCTGACGACATATAAATTGTAAAAAACGATGAATAAAGAACCCAAGCCTAAAACTGCAAGTCCCGCAACTCCAAGTCCCATCACGGTTCCGCCCGTAAATGCAACTTTTAAAGCACCTTTTAAACTGGTGCGAGCTGCTTGAGTTGTTCTGACATTCGCTTTGGTTGCGATTTTCATTCCGATGTAGCCAGCTGTAGCACTTAGAACCGCACCGATAACAAATGAAACTGCGATCAATGGAGAGGAAGTTTCGATCAGAGTTCCTGACCAAGCAAGTATAGCCGCCGCAAAAAATGCGAATATAGCCAAAACCTTCCATTCAGCTTTCAAAAATGCCATCGCACCTTCGGCAATATAGTTTGAAAGTTCAACCATATTATCTTCGCCGGTCGGCTGCTTAGTTACCCACGCAGATTGAACTGCCATTACAATTAATCCCAAAATCCCTAACGCCGGGATCAGATATAGAACTGTCGATTCCATTAATAAACCACCTGTTTTTATAAAGTTTTTAAAATAATGAGTCTTGTCTCAAAACCAAGTATTATCTATGATTTTGCTCAAATTACAAAGTGCGAAAAGCAAAACAAAAGAGAAGTATTACAAAAAATGCAAAACCTCTATTCAAAATAGATGGATTATTTTATTACTTTATCTTTCGGAATAGGTATAAATTAGAGGTGGTAAATGATCGATTTTTCTTTGCATTATCTTTCAACTTTTATTTATCGAGTCCATAAATCGAAAGGCTTCAATTGAAAATAATAGTCATAGTTTGAAAATTCATAGTCATTTGTTCAAATTGGTCTATTAAATCTCTGCCAATATTGCCATATACATATTGACTCAGACCGGTTGTTTTTTCCGTCAAAACCTCGACTTTCGGAAATGTCGCTTCTATACCTGCGAAGTTCATTTCAAAATCTTTTAGCAAATAGGCTTTTATCTCTTTTGTTCCGCCAACACCTGTAATTTTCTGTGATGTTTCCGAGCCTGATTTAGTAACTTCTTCTTCAAATGCCTGAAAAAAAGGTTGATAAAAACTTGAACTGCTTGCTCCCGTATCAAAGCTGAAAGTTAGACGTTTTCCTTTATATTTTCCAGCAATCAAAGGGGTAAGATTATCAAGTGCTAAATTTTGTTCAACTTTCTTTCGTGAATTTGCGGAAATTATTATTTCCTGGTTTTTCGTCCAAGTTATTTCTCGAAGTGCCGAAATAAGCGGAAAACCAATAATCCCATTCATTTGAAATTTCAGAGGTTCAATATAAAGTGCTTTGTCAGGAAATATCAGAAATATGACATTTTCCGCCAACACATTGCCAAGTTTGAGTCTTTTAGCAACACCGAGTTTTGCTTTAACTTTTTCGCCCGTAATACTTCCGACATCTATCTTTGCTTCGATAATTTGTATATTTAATTTCTTGGCAAAGGATTCAGTAACGGTTGAAATATTCGCACCCGTATCAAAAATAAAATATTCTTTTTCCTTACTGTTGATTTCTACCGGAACGGTTAAACCGACTTCCATTTGCACGGCTTGAATAGTTGAATTGCGGATGAACTTTACTTTCTGTGGCGGAACTTTTCTTAAACCTTTCCAAAGATTAAAAACATTTTCGTAATCGGCTTTGTCTTTTTCATCAGTTTCAGCAGAAAATTTTTGCAAAAGTATTTTATAAGTTTCGGCAGCTTTGGCATATTGAAAAGTTTTCACATAATTATCAGCGAGTATTGAAAAACATTCGTTCAGGTTTTCATCTTTTGGCGAGGCATTTTTCAGATAACGCTTAAGCAATTTGATGGATTTTTTCGGCGAATTAAACTTATTCGCAACTGCACCGCGATAGAAAATCAATTCGTTGGATTTGTCGTTTTCAAACTCACTCAACTTATCCCGCAAATCGAAATACTGCTTTTTTTTATACAAGTCTTTTAGTTCCACATTTGATATAGAAAAAGACTGTTGGACAAAGAGTAAAACAAATAACAAACTGAAAGTAATAGATTTACAAAACTTTTGTTGCTTCATCTGTTTATTCATTCTTTTTAACTCTAGTAATAGTAGCATTTCAAATTTCCAGATTCTGTAATCTGGAGTATCTTGTGATTGATTCAACCATTGTTTGCGTGTAAGTCAGTTGAGAACTATTTCAAAAGAAAAAAGCGTAACAATTTTTGCGAAAAACGGTTACGCTTTGTCTCAATCATTTTATCTAAAAGTTGAAAACCGAAGGTGTCGGAATATCGCCATTCAAACCGAAAGATTGAATAATTACACCTTGCGTTGTGGCATTGATAAACCAAGTTCCGTTTGTTGGACGATATACGGCTGAATCGGCTTTGCCATCTCCATCATAATCACCGACTACCGGAATATCCCCGCTTGTTCCGAATGGAAATGAGAAGAACGAAGAATCTTCGCCTCGCAAAATAAACCATTCGCCGGTTGCAGGTCGCCAAAAAGCAATATCGGTTTTGCCGTCGCCTGTGTAATCGGCTTGAACTGTTTTGTCGGTTGATGTGCCAAAGGTTGTGGCGACAATTCCTGCCGAACTCTGATTGAGCCACCATTGACCGTTTGACGGGCGATAAATTGCAATGTCTGATTTGCCATCGCCGTCAAAATCGCCAACTGTTGGAACATCACCATCCAAACCAAAATTTTGAATGATAACGCCTTGCATTGAAGTACTGATAAACCAAGTTCCTGTTGACGGACGAAAGATCACCGGATCATAGATTCCGTCTCCGTCAAAATCGCCAACTGTTGGAATATCACCCGAAGTTCCGAATGGGAAACTGAAAAATGAAGAATCTTCGCTTCGTAATATAAACCATTCTCCTGTCGAAGGTCGCCAAAAGGCAATATCGGTTTTGCCGTCGCCCGTAAAATCAGCCGGCACGGGTTTATCCGAACTGTTGCCAAATTCGGTAGCAATGATGCCCGTCGAACTTCGATTTAGCCACCATTGACCATTTGAAGGGCGAAATATTGAAATATCCGTTTTTCCATCGCCATCGTAATCAAAATTAGGGAAAACTGTCGAGATATTGGAGAGTCTTGCCATTCCACCACGAGCATTGCCGTTAAATTCACTTCCGCTTCCAACCAAAATACTTGCCGGATTTTGAATATCAATTGCTGAGATTGCACGATTTGAGCCTTTGCCAATGGAAAAACTTTGGTCAAAACTGCCGTTACTTCGCAGTCGGACGATATTTCCAACCGTGATCCCATCAAAGATTTGAAAATTACCCGCCGCAAAAACTTTTCCCGTAATATCAATTGCTAATTTATTGATTCGTCCTAAAGCACCGCCGCCCGGATTAAATGAATTATCGAGTGAACCGTCTGTATTGATGCGGGCAATGCCCTGGCGATTTGTTCCATTGTAGCTGACAAATCCTCCGCCGATAATTATTTTTCCGTCCAATTGTTGAATTATGCTGAAAACCGTGCCGTTTGCACCTGTTCCGTTGGAAAAAGTGTTGTCCACTGAGCCTTTCGCATTCAATTTGACGATACCTTTGAAAAAGGCTTGCGGTTGGTTGAAGGTAAATACCGAACCGCCGATAAAGAGTTTATCGTTGGGCTGAGAAAGAATCACCGTAACTCTGCCATCTAAAATCGGATGCACAAATCCCGTATCAACCGAGCCGTCTGCATTGAGTTGTGCAAGATTTACTTTTGCTATCCCGTTTATTGAACCAAAAAGTCCGCCGATAACGATTTTCCCGCTTGAAGTTTGAGCAATGTCATCTACAACTCCCGTATCATTCATCAATCCGGCATCAAAGGATGTATCAAGAGAACCATCAGAATTTAAGCGAACGACATTGTCGCGTGTTGATCCGTTGTAAGAAATGAAGTTTCCCGCAATTAAAATTTT
>JBGTHN010000511.1:0-6632 GCA_041746235.1 Pyrinomonadaceae bacterium
TGCCGTATTTTGTCAATCCCGGATAATCTTTGTATTCTTCCGTTTGGCTGGCGTGATTTATTAAAAGCGGAACGACCGTCCCGCGAACTTTGTCTCAATATGTTGACGAAAGATCAAGGCTTTCACCAACCTGCAAGCCAAAACCCGCATCATCATGAACGGCACAAGCCGTCCATTTTCCATCGGCGATTCTTGCAATCAATGAAATTCTCATTCTGGTAATTCGCCTGAGAGTTTTAAGAATCAAATGGACTGCATCAATTCGGTTTATCAAATTTATGTCTTCTTCGATTTGTAAATTCATATTTTTTTGTTAATGTGCTGAAAACATAGTTCTCCTATCGAGGCTAAAGTAAGTTAAATAAGTTCCGCAAAATCGGATACTTTTTTAAGTAAATTATTACAAGGAGAACGAATGAATATTATCAGAATATTACATTAAATCCCATAAGCTTTTTTCTACTCTAATTCGATAGTTTGATTATATTCGGGAACAACAACATTCCAACCGAATTCATCACGGATATGTCCTGCCATTGCTGTTGCCGCTTCGGGTTCGCCGTGTGTTGTGAAAACTGCTTTCGGAACATTTGATAATCCGCTTAACCAACGCAGAACCGCCTTCCAATCGGCATGTGCGGAAAATCCGTCAATTCGTTCGATGTGACAATTCACCGGAATCCAATCTCGCATAATTCGAACTTCTCGTTCGCCTTCGATGATTCGGCGACCGCGTGTTCCGGCGGCTTGATAACCGACAAAAATGATCGTCGCATCGGGATTCGGCAAAACGTATTTGGCGTGGTGAAGAACACGTCCGCCCGAAAGCATTCCCGAAGCACTGATGATGATCCTGACACCTTTCATACTGTTGACTTTTTTGGAATCTTCACGATTATTCGTCGTCGTCATCGAACCCGTCCGAAGCGGATGTTTTTGTGTTGCCAAAATACTCGCGTATTCCTCATCGTGTTCCTCACGCCAACGGTTATAAACCTGTGTTGCCTGTTTTGCCATCGGTGAATCAACAACAACGGGCAGAACAGGAATTTTCTTTTCTTCCTCAAGTTCGCGTATCAAATAAAGAATTTCCTGCGTTCTTCCAACAGAAAATGCAGGAATCAAGATCGGAGCGTTTCGTTTTATCGCTTCGTGGATAATTTTTGTAAGTTGTTCGTCAGATTTAACTTCGCTGTGCAGACGATCTCCATAAGTTGATTCAACCATCAAATAATCACAAGCGGGCGGCGGAGCAGGATCATTTAAGATCGGTTGGTCATAATGCCCCAGATCGCCGGAAAACAAGAATTTTATCGGTTCATTGTTTTCACGGGCATTTTCCATTTCAACCAAAACAAGACTCGCTCCCAAAATATGTCCGGCGACATTAAAACTCGCTTTAAAACCTTCACAAATATCAATCGGTTTTCCATCATTCGGAACTTGAACAAGTCTTTCCAGCGTTTCTGTCGCATCAACTTCATCATAAAGCGGCAAAGCAGGCGAATGCGATGTTAAACCTTTTCGGTTACGATAATTTGCTTCTTCTTCCTGTAATCTCGCCGAATCGGGAAGCAAAATTTTCATCAAATCGCCCGTTGCTCGCGATGTGAAAACTTTTCCTTTAAAACCGAGTTTGACGATTCGAGGCAAAAAACCCGTATGGTCAATATGTGCGTGTGTAATAATTACTGCATCAAGTTCTTCCGGTTCAAACGGTAAAGGCTGCCAGTTTCTTTCACGTAATTCCCGCAAACCTTGAAAAAGTCCGCAGTCAATCAAAATCTTTCGACCATTCGATTCAAGTAGATATTTTGAGCCGGTAACGCTGCCGACTCCGCCGTGAAATGATATTTTTGCCATAATAAAAAAAGTGAAAAAAGTTTAAAGTTTAAAATTGAAAAAGTTACTCAAGTATCATATACGAACTCGGTAACTTTTTCACTCTTTCACTTTTTCACTTTTCTACTCTAGCTTTCAGAGTTGTCTTTTATCAGAACGAGATCGCTGTTTACAATACCGCGAACGATAAAGATTTTTTTGCCATCTTTACCCCATAAAAAAGCCATTAGATCGTCCGAGTTAAAAGAAGTCAGTTGGCTTTCCTTTTCGCTTTCGATTGATTTGTTCCAAAGGTTATCATTGCCTTCACGTTTGATATAGGTCAATGATTTTCCTTCGTTTGACCATTCAAAATTATGATCCAGATTAAAATCGAATTTCTTCAACTGTTCACCGATTCCGTCTCCATTCAAGCCAGCCACATAAATATGTGATTCAAATTCCGATGTTTTGCTGTCATAAAAGAATGAGAGATATGCAATTTGTTTTCCGTCCGGTGAAACTTTCGGTGAAACAACCGAACCGCTCGAATTCGTCATCATTTCACTCGCTTCGCCGCCATCTATCGAAACCTTCATCAATTTGGATTTTCCACCGTCGTTTGTTTGTCTTGCAAATAAAATAGTTCGGTCATCATTGATGATCTGAATATCTCCGTCGCGTGCATTTTGCGGATTTGTTAATTGCTTCGGCTCACTTCCATCCGAATTTGTTCGCCAAATGCCGAACGTTCCATTTCGATTCGAGCTAAAAACTATATATTTTCCGTTCTTTGTTGAATTCGGATTCAGATTAAATTTGCTATCTGATGTAAGTTGTTTTTCATTGCTTCCGTTTTCTTCGATCGAAAAGATATTTATTTCTTCGCCGTTTCGTTTTGAGTAAAGAATTCTGCCGTCGGATGTTTGAGAAATCCTTTTGTAACCGATAAAGTTTCTACTTTCACCAATGATCTGCTTCGTTTCTTTTGTCGCCGGAATATATGATAAAAGGTTTGAAATTCTATCAACTTTTGTAGCGACCAACGTGTTGCCATTTTCAGAAATACTCACCGAATCATAATCACTTGTATCGGTGGTAATTTGCTTGATCTGTTGTTCGCCAAAAGTTAAATGCCAAATTTGCATACTGTCGTCTGTTTTTTCTTTTCCAATGAAAACTACGCCTGAACTATCTTTTAATAATTGAAAATTAAATGCAGCAACCCAACCGTCTTTATTCAGTCGCTGAAATTCATCGGGAACGGAAACTTTTTTATCGGAATTATTGACGGTAATAAATGCTACTTTCTGATTCGGCTCTTGTGCATTTGCATAACCGCCAATAAAAATTCTTCCGCCATCTTTTGACCAGAACAGATCATTGAACTTATTAAATTTGACATCTTTTGTCGTAATAAAAGGTTTTAGATTTTTCCCTTCATCATCAACTAAGAAAACTGTATCACCACCGTCGGTTGGATTATGACGAATAAACGCAAATTGTTTTCCATCGGGCGAAATTGAAATCCTCGAATCAATATCAAAGACAAGTTTTTTGCTCTGACCGCCAAAAGTTGCGATTCGATATAATGTTCCGACTCCTTTTTCAATCTGCGTGTAATAAATAAATTCCCCGTCGTTTGAAAATGTCGGCTGCATAAAGCCTTTTTCGCTCGCAGGAACAACCTCAATCGTTCCGCCAGTAACGATTTGTCTAACAACCAATTTTGATTTCCCGTCTTGCGTATCAACAAATGCAACTAATTTGCCATCGGGTGAAACCGTAGCGATATGTGCATCGCCATTATCAGTTAAACGCGAAACTTGAATTGATTGAAAATTCTTATTACTGTTTCCTAAAATTTTCGGCAATAAATACCAACCACCGAAGCTGAGAACAGCGATCAATGCAACTGCCGCAAATGCCATATAACCACGATTAAATTTTGTGGAAGCAGTATTTCCTCTTGGTTTGTTTGCTTGCGTAAAACTTTTATCACTTTCGTTTTCAGCAGAAATGGTTTGATGTATAAGCGTTTTGTTTTCGCTCGTATTTTGTTTCGGCAAACTCCTAGTATTTGGATTATGTGAAATGTGTTCAATCGAAGTATGTTCAAATTCGTGGCGTAAGTCTTTTAAATCAAGTGCAAAATCCTTTATATGTTGATAACGCTCATCGGTATTCTTTTTAAGTGCTTTCTCAATTATCCAACCCAAATTTTCCGGCACATCCTTTAAATGTTCAGGTTTTTTGTGAATCACTGCGGCTAAAGAATCGCTGATGGATTCGCCGTCAAAAGGATTTTCGCCGGTCAGCATTTCATATAAAACTACACCGAGACTCCAAACATCGGTTCTTCCGTCGGTTTCATTTCCGCGAGCCTGTTCGGGCGACATATAACGCACGCTTCCCATAACCATTCCGGGTTGCGTTTTGACCAATTGAACAGTTTCGTCTTCTCCGACAGCATTTTGAAAAATGGGCTTTGCCAATCCGAAGTCAAGAATTTTTGCATAACCATCGTGCCGAATTATGATGTTTTCAGGCTTTATATCACGATGAACGATATTTGCTTCGTGCGTAATTGATAAAGCATCGGCGACTTGTTCAGCAATTTTGACGGCTTCATAAACATCTATATCTTTATTCTCAATTCGCTCTCGTAAAGTTTTGCCGTCAACAAATTCCGTTGCGATAAAAAGTTTATCGTCAATCTCAGCAATTTCGTGAATTGTAATTATGCTCGGATGATTTAAGGCGGAAACCGATTTTGCTTCGAACTTGAATCGTTTAACTCTGTCTTCCTGACAACAAAATTCAGGAAGTAGAACCTTTAATGCAACATCACGGTCAAGTTGTTCGTCATGAGCGATATAAACTTCGCCCATACCGCCCGAACCGATCATTCGTCCAATCTTGTAACGTCCTAATTTCTCGCCCGTTAGCATAAAGTAAATTCCTTTAAAATCAAATGTTATTACTTAAACGTATTTTGTTTTGAAAAAGTTTAGAATAATTATGATTAATAATAATTGTAAATTCTATTTTAAACGCACATATATCCTAATACTTTAAATACACCGCAGACAAAAATTTTATGACAGTTTATATTCTTTTATGGAACTTAATTTAGGTATTGTCGGGGAAAGAATATTACCGAGTTTTCGCCATTATCTTTGGATTGATGTTTTCGCAATTTGGCGATTTTAATTAGTTGAGTAGCCGTTTCTCCGTCCGCTTGAAAAGTTGCCGAACCAAAACTCAGTTCAATAAAGCAATTTTCATCATTTGAAAAAGTGAAAGGTTTGTGTCGGAAAGCATTCTCGATTCGTTTTATTATATGCTCGGTAATTTTTTCGCCTGCTGTCGGCAAAATAACCAGAAATTCATCATTAACGGTTCGGCAAAGTAAATCCATTTGACGCAGTTGTTTTTTTATCATCTCCGCAGAATAACCTAATATACAATCGCCCGTTGAATGTCCGTATTTTTGATTCAAATCATCAAAGTTTTTTATATCTATCGCCAGAATTGTCAAAGAACGCTGTTCTTGAAAGCGTTGTGCTTCGGCAACTTGATTTTCTAACACAAGATAAAAGGCACGTTCATTTGGCAAATGTGTCAAAGTATCGGTCAAAGCATTTGAAATGCTAAGTTCGTAAGAAAGCGAACCTATTATCAAAGGCGTGATTCTTTCGCCGACTGCTTCCGCTAAAATTTCTGCCTCTTTTTCAAAACTATTATCACCTTCGCTATACAAAACCAATACACAGAAAACTTCCCCGCCACGAAATAAAGGAATAGCAATCGAGGAATTTAAATCTGCCAAAATATCTTTGTCAATTTTTTGTCTGTCTGTAACAAGATTTTTATCAACTTCGATCTGTCGGCTTAAAAATGCTTTTCCGGCGATTCCGTCACGACATTCAATATTTAGACTTTCCAAAAGACGCGAATTTTTCCCTATTGCAAAAGGCACAACAAATTTGTTGTTTTTATCAATCAAAAAAAATGCACAAGTTGAAAAAGGGATAATTTCTCCAACACGACTCGCAACAAGCCGAAACATATCTATGCTTTTCAGAGATGCACCGAAAAATTTTCCGGCTTCTTCCAAAACAAGTAGTTTTTCATCAATATCAGAATCAAAAATATTGTTTGAATCTTCCTCTTTAAGCAATTTCTTTATATCTACTACTGAATTTTTCTGAATTGTGTAAAGAATTTTGTAAATAAATAAATATGAAATAACGATTAGTGTAAAAGAGATGATTTTAGAGATAAAAGAAAAACCGGAAATTGCCACGCCAAAAGTAATAATCAGGGCAAACATGGAGGCAAAAGCAAGCAGTAAAAAGCCAAATTCAAACACAAATCGGCTATTATTGGATTTTTTTGAGCTTAATTGATTCATAATTTTGTGAAAAGGATGCCTGTGGAATGAAATATTTTTCATTTAGAGAAAAAAATCTCTACATTGAAGATAACTTTTTTAAGGAGTTTTAGTCAAGACTTATTTGATTAAAGTGCCGAATTTGTGGGCTTTTCTGTGTTTTTAATCTATTTTTTATAAAAGCAATAAATAAAAAACAAAAGATTTCATTGATTTTTCATTTGACTAAAAACGATTCGATATTTATATTGAGCAATGTTCTACAAAATTAGAACTAGGAAAATAATCGTCTTGACGATTACAATACTTTAGAAATTAATTTTATCTTTGAAGAAGACAGGAGAATAATTAACAATGAAAAAGATTTTACTTTTAACAGCAGTTTTGGTTATCGGTGCTTTAGGACTCGGATGTC
>JBGTHN010000512.1:0-3491 GCA_041746235.1 Pyrinomonadaceae bacterium
GTATGCCGCCACGCTCGCTCGTTGGTTTGGTTTAACGGAAAATGAACTGCCGATCGTTTTCCCGTATATAAATAACTTTTCGACTTCCAATTTAGGATTTATGAGTTAAGTTTTTGAATAAATATTTGTTGTATATAGAAAAAGTCGAAGCATTTGTTTCGGCTTTTTTCTATAAATTGACTTTGGACATTGCCAAAAAAACTTGGCACAATAAATCCGAAAATGGTTAATAATCTTTAGGTCGTTCAAATAAAAAACACACACAATATATCTTATGGAGTTAGTTGATTTAGAAAAAGAAGAATCCGAAAAGAGTGGTTTGCGTCTTGTTTCGGAAACGAATGAGCCTCATAAATTCCCGGTAATCGAAAAACAGTTCATAAACTTTATGTTTTTTCGGGTAAACCCCGAATGGCGGAAGTTAAACAGGGAAACAAAAAAGGTTTTTAAGTCGGAATTTCAGAAAGTTTTTAATGAATTTCGTGATGAACTTTTGCTTTTTTCCTATTCACTCGTTGGTTTTGATTCAAAGGCTGATTTGATGTTTTGGCGTGTCGGCACATCGCTTGATCTAATTCAGGATATGACCGCAAAAATTTATCAGACAAATTTGGGAAGCTATCTGGAAACTGCGGATAATTACCTGAGCGTAACACGGAAAATGATGTTCGTTTCGCCGAATGAAAATGATAAAAACATCGAAGATCGTTTTCACGTTATTGCGGGCGAAAAGAAATATCATTTTTTGTATCCTTGCACAAAACACAGCGATTGGTATGAAAAAACCGAAGAAGAACGTGATAATTTGATAAAAGAAAATTTTATGGTCGGACAAAAATTCTCGAACATAAAAATTCATTTAACACACGCTTTCGGTTTTAGCGAACAGGAATATCTGATCAGTTTTGAAACTGATGAACCGAAAGATTTCTTGGCTTTGGCAGAAGAATTACGCCAAACTTCCGCCAGCAAATTTTCATTACGAGGAATGCCGATTTACACTTGCCGATTGCGAAGTTTATCGGAATGTCTTGATTCACTTGGCTAAAACAAAGGATGAAGGATAAAATGTGAAGGATGAAATTTTTATTAAATAATAGCTTGTTTCTTTATTGACCTTCATCCTTCATCCTTCATATTTCATCCTTTAAATAATGATTGCCAGAAAATACTTTCTTAGTGGACTTGTGCAAGGTGTCGGTTTTAGGTTCTTTACGCAAAGAGCCGCTGCCCGTCATCAAATTGTCGGTTATGTTAAAAATCTTGAAGACGGACGAGTTGAGGCTTATGTTGAAGGTTTTGAAGATGTAGTTAAATCTTTTTATGAAGATTTAATAACCGGACCCGTTTATTCGAGAGTCGAAGAAATAGAAGAAATAGTTTTAGAACCAACAGGTTCATATTCAGCATTTAGAATTGAGAGGTAAATTAATTAGTCAGTTGATAGTTGTCAGTTGTTTGTTGCAATATTCAATGAACGACTGACCACTATCAACAAACAACAAATAAACAAAAATGGAACATTTAAAAAAACTTATACGCGAAGTGCCTGATTTTCCGAAAGAAGGCATAAATTTTTACGATATTACAACGCTTCTAAAAGATGCGGACGGCTTAAAACAGACGCTTGATGCGATGATTGATAAATACAAAGACGAGAAAATTGACACGATCATCGGGATTGAATCACGCGGATTTATTTTTGCCACGCCGATTGCACACCAACTCGGTGCAGGCTTTATTCCTGTCCGCAAACCGGGCAAATTACCCGCCGAAAAAGTTGCAGTTTCTTATGACCTTGAATACGGACAAGACACGCTTGAAATGCACAAAGATGCGATCGGCGAAGGTCATCGGGTTTTGATCGTGGATGATCTGCTGGCAACCGGCGGCACAGCCAAAGCTGTCGCCGAACTGGTTGAAAAGGTCAACGGAGAGATCGTTGGATTTGCGTTTTTATGTGAACTTACTTTTTTGAATGGACGGGAAAAATTAGACGGATATGAAGTCCATTCTTTTATAAAATATGATGATTAAAGATTTTCTTGATTTGAAATCTGAAATCAGCACAAAGCTCCCGTAGCTCAGTTGGATAGAGCGTCCGCCTCCTAAGCGGAAGGTCATTGGTTCAATTCCAATCGGGAGCATCAATGTTTGCAATGATTTAGAGGTATTATTGAACACCTCTTTTTTGATTCACACCTAAATTCCCACCAAATAATTCTCATTTGCTAAGAAGCTGTTTGAAAACTCAATTATTAGCTCCGTAGGAGCGGGATATTTATAGTAAATTGTGGAAAATAGATATAGAGTTCCGTAGGAACGACATATTTCTTATGCCGTTCCTACGGAACTCGGTCAAATTTAACGTATTTTAATCTATAAATATGACGTTCCTAACGGAACTTTTGAGTTTTCAAACAGCTTCTAATGCGTAGAACAGGTGATAGACCAGTTGCGTCTTATGATAATAAAAGAACATATAATTTACATACTCTCTATTCGTGTCGTAGTAAGAACAACACACCAATAAAAGTTTTTTTGGCTTTGTTAAATAGTGAATTATTCAATTTTATTTATAAACAAAAGTTGGGAACAGAGTCTGGAAGAGTTTTTGCAGAAATAAAAATTTTATATGTGAGGAAATTACCTGTAGTTGATATTCCACTAGAAAAACAAAAGTCAATCGCCGAAATTGTTGACAAAATAATTGAAGCCAAGAAACAAGATGCAAATGCCGACACAAAAGAGTTGGAAGATAAAATAGATTGTTTAGTTTATAAATTATACGGTTTGACCGATGAAGAAATTGCGATTGTCGAAGGGCGGGAAGAAAAGTAAAAAGGCAAAATTTGACTTTCATTTTCCGCATAGCGGATGTTTTCTTAAACAAGAAAATGTGCTAATTTAGGAAAACGATGAAAGATTTAACTAATCAAAACATATCCGATCTTGCCAAAAACTTGGAGTTTTTCCCGTTAAAAGTTAGTAATTGGAAGGATGCTCCGAAGATCATAACAGAATCGGACGAGAGAGATTTTAGTCCCGATTACACAGCAGATATAATTTGGGAGAAGAAATCTTATAAATTCTTAATTGAAATTAAAACTCACGCTACTCCCAAAAAGACGGATGAAGCAATCTATTATCTGAAAAAATACGTTTCAAACTGGCAAAAATCCGAAAGAATGAATCCTTTATTGATCGCACCTTATCTGAGCGAAGAAAGGTTGGAGCATTTGATCTCGGAAAAGGTTAGCGGTTTAGACCTTTCCGGCAATGGTGTGATCTATATTCCGGGAAAAGTTTTTGTATATCGAACGGGAGCGGAAAATAAATTCCCTTCAAATGCTCCGATCAAAAATGTCTTTCGCGGAGTTAGTTCATTAGTCGGGCGAGTGTTTTTGGCTAAACCGGAATACGAAACTGTCGGGGAGGTTTTAGAGGAAATAAAGAAAAGAAGCGGAAACACGACATTAGCAACTGTTTCA
>JBGTHN010000513.1:0-11379 GCA_041746235.1 Pyrinomonadaceae bacterium
CGCCGCCGCCAACGATTGTTCCGTGTAAATTATCGGTAAACACACCATCAAGCATCAAATAACTGCTCGGTGGCGAGAGTTGTTTCCAACTTAAATTATCATCTTCCAAACCGTACAAAATACCAACCTCGCCGATCGCCAAACCGAAACCGCTTTCGGCAAAAAATATGTTTGTAATTCTGCGACGTTGTTCATTTTTAAGCTCGATATGTTCCCAAGTTTTCCCGCCGTCAGACGTTTTCATCAAGTAGGAAGGCGATTTTGTGCCGAGCGTAAAAATGTCTCTTTCGCAAAGAATCCAGCCCGTGTTTTCATTCTTAAAGACGATCTCCAGAATTGTGTCATCGGTAAATTTCGTAGTTTGCTTCCAAGTTTTCCCGCCATCTCGTGTTTCCAATAAAGTGCCGCGACTTCCGCCGATCCAACCCGTATTTTCATTAACAAAATGGATAGAGTGAAGCCACGCCAAAGTATTTGCATTTTGCTTCACCCATTCGGCTTGTGCCGTCTGAAATGACGCAAATACAAATAAAACCACAAGAATTTTTGTTGCAAATCGCATTGTTTAAATAAAATGACGGTCAGTTAAATACGACCGCCAAAATCTATTTCAACTAAACTCCGTTAAAATATTCCGCCGCCAAATAAAATACGTGCGGCACTAAACTTCCCTACATAATCAAGAATTTTACCTAAAGTTATTCCTTTGCCGCCGACAAAAACCTGATCGCCGGGTTGTAAGAAAATAGTTGGAATCTTGCCTTGTTCGATCGCCACTAAATCAATTTCTTCTGTCCCGTAAAAACCTTGCGGATTGATTCGTGCAATAAAGACTTTCTTTCTGGTTCCTTCTTTTGAAATTCCGCCTGCTTCAAGAATCGCTTCGTTGATACTTACTCGTCTGTCCATTATTCTCACGCCCGGAACATTCACTTTTCCCATCACGGAATAGCGTGCCGAACCTGCTTTGACCAAAGTAACTCTGACGCTTGGATTTATAATATATTCGCTCAATTCCTTTTCAATTTCCTTGGCAACTTCATTAACGGTCTTTTGATAAACAAAAACTCCATCACGAATAAGCGGATAAGAAATGGTCGCATCGGGCGGAATAACTTCATTTGAAATACAATAATCAGGGCATTGTTGAAACACGCTTACGGAGATAACATCATTTGGTCCAAGCCGATATTCTTTTAAATAATTCTCGTAATATTGTCCGACTTTTTTTGCCTCTTCATCATCATCTACCGTAGCGACATTTTTCGCATCAGCATTCACATTGGTTGAATCCTTTGCGTCGGTTTTCACATCCTTTGAATCCGATGTTTTGTCAGACTTGGCGATTCGGTCTCTTTCCTTTTTTGTTTTTTTATCATTTTCACCTTGAGCAAAAATGCCGATTGATAAAATCGAACCGAGTAATGTGACCAAGATAATGCCTTGAATAAGTTTTACTGCTTTCATCTTTTTCTCTCTCCATCTGAAGAATTTTTACATCCTTCATTCACCCAATAAAAAGGTCTATTAACTAAGTTTATCCATTTTTCCGAACTAATAAATTATCTGCCGCCTTTGCCTAAAAGAACGGTTTTGACCGTCTCAAAAACAATTACGAAATCAAGCGATAAACTTTGATTTTTAATATAGTATAAATCATATTGCAACTTTTGCCGTGCATCTTCAACCGAAGCACCATAAGGATATTTTGTTTGAGCCCAACCCGTTAATCCCGGTGCAACCAAATGGCGATGCTCGTAAAAAGGAATTTCTTTAGCGAGTTGAGCAACAAAATGCGGTCTTTCAGGACGCGGTCCGACAAAACTCATTTCACCTTTGAGAATATTCCAAAACTGCGGAATCTCATCAACACGAATTACTCTAATCACTCTACCGATGCGAGTTACACGATCATCATCGGATTTTGCCCAAATCGGTTTGCCGTCTTTTTCAGCATCGGTTTTCATTGAGCGAAATTTTAAGACTTGAAATACTTTACCGTTTTTGCCAACTCTTTCTTGTCTGTAAAAGACCGGACCTTTTGAATCAATTTTAATTAAAACTGCTGTAATCAAAGCAATTGGAAGCGATAAAATAAAACCGACCAAACCCAATAGACGATGAATCGCTTCACGAAAAGCAGTTTTTAATTTCGTATCTTTTTGACGACCACCAAAGATCAGCCACGAAGGACGCAATAGATCAAGATGAACTTTACCTGTAACTCTTTCAAAAAATGATGTGCATTCTTCGATACTTACATTACCCGCCAGACTCATTTTTAAAAGCGTTTCGGTTGGAAATGTTCCACGTCTTTCACGAACTGCAATAACTACCCGATCAACATTTCCCGTTTTGATGATTTGTTCAAGGTCTTTTGTTGTTCCCAAAACACTCGCTTCACCAATTTTTTCCTGTGCTACGTGACCATTTTCTGAGACAAAGCCAACGATTCGATAACCTGCATCGCGTCTATCCCAAGCGACGCTTGCCGTATCGTGTGCCGCTTTTCCTGTTCCGACAATTAGTATTTTTTCACCGATATCGGGATGCCCTGTAAGTGTATGTATCAGAATTCGCCAACCGAGTAGAACTGCTAAAACAATAATAACCGAGTAAATCGAAACTCCACGTCCGATGAGAAGCGGCGGAATAAAATAGAATAGCAATGCAAGCAAAGCCCAAGCGATTCCCAGTGATTGAACCAACCTTAAAAGAAGTTCACGGCGATTGGCTATTACTGTGTAATCATATAGATCGTAAAAATAAAGGATTAAAAGACAGACGAGGGTAGCAAGTGCAATTTTATACCAAGCATTGTTTTCATATAATTGATATGCCGAACCGTTAAAACCTAGACGCAAATACAAAGCTAGCATTATACCGCCGTAAATAAATGCAATATCGGCGAAAATCAACCAAATGGTGCGTGAGCTAAACCTTGTTCCACTCATTATAATCTAAACTCTGCGAGGGTATTTTATAAACAAAACGTATCTATTATATCGAAAACTAATCTTTCAAACGCTTCTTCCCGTAATAGCCATAACCGTAACCGTAATTGGTTTCGTGAAGAACTTCTTCACTTTGATTCAAAACCACTCCAAGCATACGTTCTTTTGGAAGTGACTCTAAAATGCGGTCAACCGCACTGTATTTCGTTCTTCCGGCTCGGACAACAAGCATCGCTCCGTCCGCATGATCTATCAGCACTGTTGCATCAGTAAAAATGCCTAATGGCGGAGCGTCAATAATCACATAATCAAACATTTCGCGAGCTTCACGCAGAATTTCTCTGTATTTCGGACCCGAGATCAATTCCGCAACATCGGTTCTCGCTTCGCCGCCCGGAAGCAGGTGCAATCCGGCAGGCTCAATTCTAACGATCGAATCTGTTAGCGAACTAGTTCCCGACAAAATATCCGAAAGTCCTTTATCGGTTTCGATACCGAGATAATCTGTCAAACTTGGCATACGCAGATCACTGTCAATGATCAAAGCATTTACGCCATCGGTTTGTGCCAATAACCACGAAAGATTTAATGCTGTTACGGTTTTTCCTTCCGAAGCATTAATGCTTGCAACGACGATTGCCTGCAACTTTTGACGTTGGCTTTTATGCAAAACCTGCGTTCGCATACTTCTGTATTCTTCGCAATAGGTCGAATGCGGTTGAGTGATCGCGACGAGGCGTGGCTCAACACGCTCTGCTTCAATTTCCCACCGAGCGAACTCAGGCAGGCGTTTTTCAGCAGGGCGTGTTAAACCAACGGCATCCAAAGTTGCCCCAGCAGTATTTTGTATTTCCAGATCAGGGAGTGCCGTCCCAACTAAGGAATTAGACTGCTCATTGAATGCCGATCTTGTAGGCGTTCCGATCTTGAAATCGCCGTCCTTGAACATTTCCGGTGGATTAGTCGTTGTTCTTTTTCCGTTTTTCTCAAACGGCACAACATTATCCGCTTTTGTTCTCGAAGTTCTTTTATCTTCGGAAACTTCCTCCAAAGGATGTTCAGTTTGTCTTTTTTCTAATGCTTTAAGAATACTCATAGCTTTTAAATAGTTTAGAGTTTAGAGTTCAAGGTTTAAGGTTCAAAGTTCAGGATTCAATTCAGAATTAAACTCCGAACTCTAAACCCTAAACTCTAAACTTTTTAATAAAATCCGCCAACTTCTTCGATTTCGAGATTTATTTCATCATCCAAATCATCAAACGCAATCGAGTTTCCGTTTCCGTTTCCATTTCCGTTAAAACTTCCGTTTGATCTGGGTTTTTCCTGTTCTTCCTGCTTAAAAGTCGGTTTCTTTTCGGCGGGTTTAACACGCGATTGATTATTCCAAAGTTCTTCGCGGGCTTCGGGTGTTAAAACTCTTGCCGAATTGACTGTTTCAACTTTTTCTTCTGTGCCGATATGCACTTCTTTGTTTGGAAGTAAATCAAGATTGTCAGCAACTTCTTCGATGATCTGTCTGCCGATAATCTGTTCACCGGCGGCATAAGACGAAAGCATTGCATTATCACACAAATTGTTTATCTGACGCGGAATTCCTTCCGAACATTGGAAAATGTAATCAATCGCACCGGGCGTAAAGATATTCGGTTGTTCCGAACCGGCGATCAAAAGCCGTTCGGTGATATATCTTTCAACCTCTTCAACATTCGGAAGCGAGTGCATTTTGCAACGCAGAGCGACACGCTGTTTAAGTTGTCGTAAATTCGGTTGATTCAATTTCTCACGCAATTCGGGCTGTCCCGTCAAAACGATTTGCAGATGTTTCGCATTGTCCGATTCAAAATTCATCAAAAGGCGAATTTCTTCCAAAACATAATCCGAAAGTTCGTGTGCTTCGTCAATAATGAGAACTGTGCGAAGACCGCGACGATGGCGTTCTTCCAAAACTCTGCCCATTTCGGTCAAAAGTTCCGCCTTATTGTCCCAATTCTTGATGCCGAGCATCTGCGTTACGTGATGATAAAATTCATCAATCGAAAGACGCGGATTAAATACATAGGCTGCCAGAACACTCGAATCAAGTCGTCGCAGAATCCAACGCAAAGCCGTCGTTTTTCCCGTTCCAACCTCGCCCGTTAAAACGATCAATCCTTTCGCATTTTCCAAGCCGTAATAGAGACTTGCTAAAACCTCGTTGTAACTCGGAGTGAACACGATAAATCGTGGATCGGGAGTTAAAGTAAATGGTGTGTCTTCTAATTTGAAAAATTCTTTATACATTTTTTCGCCTCTTTCTTTTCTCTAAATGGAAACTTTTTATCTAAAAAAACCTTTTGTTATGAAACTACACGTTCGAATACACGCGAAGCCTGCAAAGCCATAATTATGACCGGAATAAGTCCGATCGCCACCGCAATTCCCGTCAAAACCTTGAGCCAATGAGAACGCTTTCTCCAGGCAATTTCATTGTGTGTCAAAAGCGGCGGAACGGCTGCCAATAAAGGCAAACCTGTGTAATGTTTGGCATCATCAATACTTTGAATTCTGAATAAACGAGGGATTTCAAACATCGCTGCTAAAAATAAACCGAGTGCCAAACCGATCGCACCACCAAAAGCCGTCAACATTTCACGCTTCGGTGCAACGGGTGATTTCGGCAAATTCGCCGCATCAATTACTTGAATCGTTTCGCCTTGTGCCTTGCTTGCACGATTTACAATCAATTGAGCATTATCTTTTTTTATCGAAAGTTCGTCATAAGCCTTTTTCGCCGATTGGTATTGATTTTCAACCCCTTCAAGCATAACTTTCACATTCGGAATCGTGTTTATTTTTGCTTCGAGCGTCAAAATCTGTCCGCCATTTTGTTGAAGTTGTTGTTGTTTCAAAGAAATTTGGCTGTCAATGTTTGCAATCTGACCTTCCAACTTTTGCTTTTCGATCTCAAAACTACGCTTTTGTATTTCAGCTTTTCTGTCACTTGATCCTTTAGCTACCTCAATTGACCGCTCCGAACTCGCTTTGAGTTCTGCTAACTCTTTATTTACAGCCTTAATTTGTTCTCTAACATCAACAACTGCGGGCATTTTATCCGTATATTGCGATTTCAGATTCTTCAATTTCGCCTCAAGTTCCGCTCGCTTTTGCACCAACTGACCATAAGCAGGTGATTTTGTCGGATCGGAACTAATCGTTAATGCCGCTTCAATATCCTTTTGTCCCAAATCCTCAACTAAGCGAATTTGATTGTTCAATGCCCGAATCCCATCATTTGCACGCCCTTTATCCGAATTAAAACTTTGTATATCACGGCTGATCGTTTCTTCGTTTTTTCGCAAACCTTCGAGTTGAGCGATCAAACCCTGTGCCGATTCCGGTAAAGTTTCGACATTCTGTAACATTATGTCCAGACGCTGTTTTGATAATATGTCGAGAGTTTTTTTCTTTTCTTCAAGTTCGCCGTCAATAAATTCCTGAGTGTTATCAGCTTCCCTTTGTTGGTCAATCGTCATTGCATTAATGTATTTGCTGGCTAATTCCGCTGTTACATTACGAGCCGCTTCGGGTGCTCTGTCACGATAATTGATTCGGAAAGCCGCTAATTTTTCATTGTCGGTTTTTTCCAGATCAACGACGATGTTTTTTCTCATCTTCTCGATCATCAATTCGATCGGAACGCCTGCATTTCTTTCGAGTTCAAAAAGTTTATATTTTGAGATCATCGGTTCTAGTGCGGTTCGGCTTAGAACTTCCTGATTGATCGTTTCGATGCGTTGAATCAAATCGGTGCTTGAAAGCGGTTGCACAACCGTATTCGGGATCGTCGGCGGTTTAACCGTCAAAATGGTCGTTGATTCATAAACGCTCGGTAATTTATAAACCACATAGCCGACCGCCGTCGCCATTGTGATGATCGGCAACAGAATAAGCCACTTGCGGCGTTTTATCGCTCGCCAGAAGTCATTCATTGATCTTTGTCTAAATTCAACACTCATTGCTTTCTAAACTCCTTCTCCCAAAAAACCTTTTATCGGTTTATTTCCCCTTTGATTTCTCTATATTTTTCTTTGGCGGTCTCGGTTTTTTCATTTTCATTCAAAAACCAACGCAATCCGATAGTTATTGCCACCAAAGCTACACCGAAAAGCAACAAACCGAGTGTTTCCGGCACTTTTCCTAAAAGTAAATTGTTGTTAAATAAAAATAAAAACATTCTTTAATCTCCGTTAAATTATAACTAACTTCCAGATAAAATATTCTTCGCATTTTGAATATCTTTCGGACTCAAGTTTTCCTTACCGTTTTGCAATGCGGTGGCAATTTCCCGACGAGCCGAATCTTTATCACCCGCCGAAGCCAAAGCCATTCCCAAACGCAGACGATAGGCGGAATTAACTGCTCTTCCAACACTTTTCGCATCCGCTTCGTCCAAAGAAACCGCTTGTTTGAAACTCTCAACGGCTTGGGCGTAAAAACCTTTTTTGAAATTTACCAAACCGAGCGTGTCGTAATATCCGGCAACGCCTTTATTTCCGTCAACCGTATCTTGTGCAAGTTTCAATGCCTCGTCCAAGTTTCCTCGATTCTGATCGGCGATCAACCACGCTAGATTATTTGCGGCAATCGGAGTTCCCGGATTTATTACCAATGCCTTGCGATAATGTTTTTCCGCTTCCTCAAAGTTTTGTTTTGCATCATAAAGCATTCCGATAAGCGTTAAAACTGATGATGACGGCTTTATTTCAATAACTTTCTGATATTGGGCAAGTGCCGCATCCGTCTGATTCTTCGTAATCAATATCGAAGCATACGCCGAATAAGCGGGCAGATAATTTTCGTCCAAGGCAATTGCTTTTTTAAGTTCGGCTTCGGCAGAATCAATGTTATTTTCCGCCATCCAGACATCCGATTTAAGATAGTGCAAAGCGGGCAGAATCTTTTTATCATCGCCAACCTTTTTCATCATCTCATCAACTTTTGCTTTTGCTTTGTCAAATTCTTTTTGTCTAGTCAGAACGGAAACTATTCCGCTCAAAGCATCAAAATTCTTTTCATCTTTTGCCAAAGCACTCTCATACATTTCAAGTGCTTTAGCCAGATCGTTTTTGGATGAATAAAGTCTTGCCAAATTGATCTTTGCACTAGCCGAACTCGGTGAAAGTCTGACAACTTCAACTAAATCTTTTTCCGCTTCCTCAATTTTGCCAAGTTGCAGATAAGCCATTCCGCGTGAAGTTATTCCGCGAACTCTTAACTCCTGAAGTTCCTGTGCATTCTCTGCGTTTGTTGCATAGGCACTTTCCACCGAACTAATAAGTTTATTTGCTTCCTGCAATGCGATTTCCGGCTCATCTGCCGAAAATGCGGCTTGAATCTTTAATAATGCGGTTCGTTTGTGTGTCGGATGATATTTTTCCAGATCACCGATAAATGCACGAGCCTGGCTGATTTGTCCGAGTGCCAAACGCGATTGCGTCATATAAAAAAGTGCGGATTGCAAACTCGGTTGTTTCTTCAAAACTTCTTCAAGATCGGCAACAGCATCTTCGGGATTGTCTTCGGCAAGTTTCAATCTCGCCCGAAGCATCAATGCTTCCGCATCCGCATCGTTTACCGATAAAAGTTTTTCAAGTTCTGCATTTACCTTTGTAAAATCTTTTTTCTCAAGAAAAATCTCCGCCAATTTATATCTCGCACGGGCATATTCGGAAGAATCGTTTAAGATTCCTTCATAAACTTTGATGGCATCATCATCACGCCCGATAATTGCATAAAAGTTCGCCAGATCCATACGGCTCTCCGGTGAATTTTCCTGCACTTGAACTAAATCCTGATACGCCTTTTCCGCTTTTTCCAATTGGCGTTGGGCAAGATAATGATTTGCCAATACTTCTCTCGCTTCGATGTTTTTTGGTTCAACTTCGACTGCTTTTTGAAACTTGGCTTCCGATTCATCGCTTCGTTCAACGTAAGTTAAAAATCGTCCGTATTCAATATATCCGAGAGCTTTTTTGTCATTAACCGAAATTGCTTCGTTTATTGTGTTTTCCGCTTTTTCCGCTTCATTTATTTTCATAAAAAAGCGTGATTTGGCAAGATATGATTCGGTGCGTTTTTTATCAAGCGTGATCGCTTTATCCAAAACAGCAAGAATCTCATCGGTGGATTTGCCTTGAACAGAGAAAATGCTTGCCTGCAAAATATGTCCTTCGATAAAGTTCGGATTTCGTTTCAATATGTCTTGAAGAATCTTTTCCGACTCCTGAATTTGCGGTGGTGTGAATAAAAGGTAGTAATTACCGAGTTTGGATTTTGCGTCTAGATTATCGGGAGCAAGATCTGAAACTTTTCGCAGTTCTTCAACTGTTTCTAAAAATTTCCCTTGCAATTCGTAAGCACGAGCCAATCCCCAATGTGCTTCGGCAGATTTATCATCAATCTGCGTGGCAGCCTGAAATTGCATTGCGGCTTCTTCAAACTTGCGTTTCTGTAAGAAATCTTCACCGCGTGTTAGATGGCTTTCGAGGGATTGTCCGCAGGATGCGACAAGGAATAAACCGCATAAAACGGTTAATATTAATAGAATTCTGGGTTGAAAACTTTGGCACTCTTTGTAATTCATTTTACTGATATACACTTATCCTTAAATATTTCTTCGTTGCAAAAAAAATTAGATAATCGGGCAATGATTATCAAAACTAAATTCACGAAGTCTTTTCTTTTTTCAAATGTTTCATTAAAAAGGGGGCAACCTCTTTAATGAAACATTTTGAACTATTCTTAGGTTATCAATTGCTACAAGTTATAAAACTAACTAAATTTATTTTTCTTAGCCGTTTTTACTTGGCACTAAGAAAAAAATCGTAATGGCATCAAAATTTCAGAAAAATTGTTTAAAAGTTGAAAAGATTGGTGTTTAAGGGTAAGAAATTGCATATCTTTCAACTTCAAAGATTCAAAATTTTCCAAGTTTCGGGGTTAAGGGCAGATTATAACGCAAAATGTATCATTTACCAAAATATTTGATGCAAAATGAGATAATAAATATGTATGGGATTTTTTAGCTCCAGACTATTCAGGAACAAATTCGGAAAGTGCATCAGCAGTTTGTCCGGCTAGATCAATTGCCTGTTTGTTTGCTTCTTGCTCATCGTGTCCAACCGAAGTCATCACACGAACCATCGCACCGTCGGAACGCCTTCGCAAAACGCTGTCTAAAACCGTATAAACCTTGTCGCGGTATTCGCTTGCCACGGCACGCCCGCGTCCTTGATACCAATAGATCATCACTTCCTTATATTTACCGTTTTCGATTAAGTAGCGATTCGCTTCAAAAGTTTTTCCATCGGGCGTAGTTATTTGAATTAATTCAGGCTTTTTCATTTCCCAACCCGAACCGGGCAAACAATTTTGCGGACTGTGATATGTCGCACCTGACTTTTGCGAAGCATAATAACCAACGTATAAATTCGCCAGTTTTCCGTCTTTTACATATTCACGCATCACATAATCACTTGTTTTCAAAACACTTTCGGTCGCTTCGCCAAATTTTATATCGCTTCCCTTTTGTTGCCATTCGCCCAAATTAGACGAAAGTTGAAGCAAAGGTTTTCGCTCAACCTTTGCTTCACCGCGTTGCTCAAACCAATTTATAAACAAACCGCCTGCAATTAAAACCGCAACTAAAATCGTAATTAATTGGCGATTGGCGATTGGCGATTGGCGATTGTTTGAAATGAAATCTGTATTTGAATCTTTGGCATTTTCTGATTTGAAATCTGAAATTTGAGATTTGAAATCTGCACCTTTCCATTTCATAAACCGCTTCAAAATTAAATTCAAACCGATCAATAATATCAATGCAACAATATAAACAAGCCAACCCGCCGCATCGTGTGCAAAACCTTCCGTCGCTTTGCTACCATAAAAATATGTCAAAACTCCTGTCGCCGTAACTCTTCCCGCATTCGTCAAAATTGCGATCGGAATTGCCGAAAACATCAGAATCACACCACGCCAAAAATCTGCACTTTTCAAAAATGAAAACTTTTCAACAGTCAGGTCTTTAACAACATTCCGCGTAAAATACACAAGTATCAAAGCCAGCGTCATCAAGGTCATCAATGAACGAATTCCGCTACACGCTTCAACGACTTCAAGTGCGATAACCTGCACCGCACCTTCGGGCAAAATCTCTATAACATTTCCTTTGCGAATCGTCGGAACACCAAAAACACGAATTCCCCAAACAGCGATCTGCGAAGCATATATCTGCAAGGGAAAAGCGATTTTATTAAAAATAATTTGCGGGATTGGAATGGCAAGTAGTAAAAGTCCGAACGGGATCAATAACATCCGAAAAATTCTTTCACCGAAAAAATATACGATAATTCCGGCAAGCATCAGCACGAATGAAATCCTTTGA
>JBGTHN010000514.1:0-2885 GCA_041746235.1 Pyrinomonadaceae bacterium
TGATTCAAGATTTTATATTTAAGATTCAAAATTGAAAAATCTTGAACTTTGAATCTTGAATCTTGAATCTTGAATCTTGAATCTTGAATCTTGAATCTTGAATTTTGAATCTTGAATTTATGTTAAACCATACACCACCAACTATCGAACATATACGCAACGAACTGGCTAAGGTCGTTGTCGGGCAAGATGATGTTATCGAACAAATTTTGGTCGCAATTTTGGCGGAAGGACACGCACTTCTCGAAGGAGTTCCCGGAACTGCGAAGACCTTGATCGTTAAAACTCTGGCAAGAATCCTCGGAGCAAAATTTTCGCGTATCCAATTTACGCCTGACTTAATGCCTTCTGATATTACGGGAACGAATGTTTTCAATATGCAAACGTCGGAATTCAAACTGCGTCCGGGACCGATCTTTACGGACTTTCTGCTTGCCGACGAAATAAACCGCACACCGCCGAAAACACAATCCGCGTTGCTCGAAGCGATGGAAGAAAGACAGGCGACAATTGATGGGAAGCGTTATAAACTGTCGCCTTTGTTCACGGTTCTCGCAACGGAAAATCCGATCGAATATGAAGGAACTTATCCTCTGCCGGAAGCACAATTAGACAGATTTTTGCTGAAAATTTTGATTGATTATCCGCAAAAGGAAGAAGAACTCGAAGTTGTCGCCCGTTGGGATATGGGTTTTAATTCCCGTTCGTTAGATGAAATTTCGTTGGTGCCTTTGGAAAATCCCGATGTGTTGAGGTATTGTCGTGATGAAGTAAAACAGATGCGAACCGAAGCGGGAATTCAGAAATATATAGTTGAACTTGTTCAAAAAACTCGTAATCATCCGACAATTTTATATGGTGCAAGTCCGCGTGCTTCGGTTGCATTGTTGCTTTGTTCAAAAGCACTTGCGGCAATTCGTGGAAGCGATTTTCCAACGCCTGATGATGTTCGTGATGTGGCAATGCCCGTCTTGCGTCATCGCTTGTCACTAAGAGCCGAAGCCGAATTGGACGGAGCAACAACCGACGCAGTAATTTCCGACATCATAAAAATGGTTGAAGTTCCACGATAATTTATTGAAAATTAAAAAACTATGTTTTGTAAAATGTGTTAAAAAGATTCGCTGTTTGTAAATTAAACTATTCACAGCGAATCTTTGATGATGCTACCCAAAAAATCCCACCTCTAATGCTCACTTTTGACCAGACATAGTTTCCTGAGCGAACTGAAGTGCCGAGTTTTGTAACCGGAGTTCTATTTGCATAAGTTCCTGCAATCGTAGAAGCGTCATTTGAACAATCGTAGTTGTCGCAATTTCGTCTGACGCGAACTTCACCGCCGCCTTTGCCTTCGTCCGTAAGGTAACATCCGGTTGGTTTTTCAACCTTTGCTTCTAAATTTGCGTCTGTATTTGCGGTAGGCAAATCTTCGTCAATATCTTCCTTTTCATCATTGTCATCCGGTTTTGAAATTTCCACCTTTTGTTTTTCCGGTGTCTTTTTAGAAACTTTATCGTCTGAACGCTCATTGTTTACTGATTGATCCGTCGAATTTCCACTCAAAAACCAAACTAACCCACCACCGCCAATTATTCCTAAAAGCAAAACTAAAATTACCAGTAACACATAATTAACGGGATTTTGTTGTGGTTGAGTCGCCACATTTGGTGAAAACGGTTGGTTTGGCGGCGGTCTGGAAGAAATTACTGTCGGCGTTTCGGGAGCGTTATAATATGGAGGATTTTGTGTTCCACTTCTATCATTTACATTTGGGATCGGCACAGAAAATTGAGGTTTAGCTTTGGGAGTGTCTTCTGCACTCACAAGCCTTGTTCCGTCTTGAAGACAATAAGTTAAAGTATCATCATATTGACTGTTACATTTGGGACATTCTTTCATTGCGTAAATACCTATCCTTAAAAGAGGTAAATCTGAATAAATTGCTTGATTATTCTAAGAAAATACCATTGATTACCCAAAACAGCAATAAATTTTCAAACTCAATAGCAAAACCAAAACTATGACACCTACAAAAACTATGACAATACAAAACGATCTGTAATAATTGTGTCGTAGTATAATGTCATAAAGTTTTATTTAGTTGTTAGAAAAAAACTCTCTCCGATAGATTCGTAATGACAAATTATTCAAGACGCAAATTTATAAAAACATTCGGAGCTTTTTCGGCTTTATTTTTAACAGGTCGAACCGCTTTTTCTTTTCCGAATTTAATTGATAACAAGAATGATTTTGAGATGCTCATTGTTGGCGATTCGATAATTTGGGGACAAGGATTAAAGGAACAGGATAAGTTTTACACGCTTACGAAAAATTGGTTGCAAAATGAGATATTTGGAGATAAACGAAAAGTTAATCTCAAAAATTATTCGCATTCGGGAGCAAGGATTTTCCTTGCCGAAAATGAAATAAAAGCATTACAAGATGCCGAAAAAGATTTGGATGAATTTCATTATTCTGAATTGAACATTTCTTTTCCGAGTATGAAAACGCAGATTAATGTGGCATTGAGAGAATACAAAAAGGAAGGCAAAAATGCGGAAGATATAGATTTAATAATGCTTTCCGGCGGACTTACGAACTTGAATACAGCTTACATTCTTGACCCGTTCAAGAAAAACAAAAAATTGCGTGAGAAAATAGACGAAGCCTGTAACCGTTTAATGTTTGAATTTCTGCAACACGCCAGCGAAACTTTTCCAAATGCACTTATTACGGTCGTTGGTTATTATCCGATCGTTTCCAAAAAATCTTCGACGCATAAAGTTTACAATGGAATTTTGGAATTATATGAAACTCCGCGTCCTGCAAAACCTCTGATGAACAATGTTTTGACCAGACAATTTTTCAAAATTCTCCATAACAAA
>JBGTHN010000515.1:0-1704 GCA_041746235.1 Pyrinomonadaceae bacterium
ACTTCGTTATTAATCAAAACCTGTTTGTCAGCTGTTGATTAAAATTACAATAGTGCAGGAAATTAGAAATCGTATAAAAAGACAGTATTTTTTTATGGAAAGATTACTATTTTTGCTTAAACGATTGAACATTTGTGCCGGTATTGGGACAAATGATTAGTCGAACGACTTTTGTGGCTTTGTTTTTCGTTCGACCAATCGTCCAAGAAGATTCAAATCAAAGGTAAACGCCAGCCGACGGCTGAACAATTCGCTCTTGGTAGGCATAAATAGCTAAATTCAAACGGTCGTCAACATTTAGTTTTCCGTAGATCGAACTCAGATGATGACGAACGGTTGCCTCACTGATGAACAATCTTTTGGAAATTTCTTTATTATTTAGACCGAAACCAATCATTTCAACTACTTCGAGTTCGCGCGCAGTCAGAGAATCGTCTTTGTAATAGCTGTTTCGTTTGGATTTTCCGCCACCGTTGTTAAAACTTTTATCTAACAAACTGGCGATCAGTTTTTGGTTGAGCCAAACTTCGCCTTCGGAAACCTGATTAATCGCCCGCGTCAATACACGCGCGTTCTGCTGTGTGCCGACTATGCCGGTAACGCCCATTTTAAGTGCGGCGGTTTGATCTAACAAGCTGTCCGGGCTGGACAAAATTACCACTTTGATCTGCCGACTGATCTTCTGCAGTTCCGAAATCACTTCGATATTTTTGCCCTCATTTTTCATCAGACAGATCAAAAATACATCCGGCATCCGGCGTGAAGCCGTTTCGATCAGTTCTGAACCCGTGCCAACCACATCGAGAACGCTCAGATTCCTGTCGTCCTCAAGTAACAGCCGTAGAGAATTTCGAACCAAATTATATGTTGAAAGAATTGAAATACTTATTTTTCGACGTGAAATATTATTAAAATATGTATCCATTTTTTGAGACCTCCTACTTTGCCAACAAAAGCAGTGTCATTCTGTGGGATGAGAATTTGGAGATTAATTGTTTAATCCTGCGCCTATGCTGCAAAATTGTTTAATGAACCAGCGTGAATTTATCTTTGGAGAAGACAAATTTCACAGTTAATGAGTTTTCCGTCCACTTCAATTAGTTTTGAGCGAAAATCTATATTATCCCGATAAGGAAATAATCCTGACGGTAGGATGTCGCGGAATAATCTGTTGCTTGATTTTTGCAATGAGCAAGAATCGTGCCGAAATCATTAACTTGGTGATATGTATATTATTTAAGTCGGAATGTTGACATTTCATAACGGGATAATTGTGCCGGAAATAGGTAAAATTACCCACATTTCGGGTGAAATTACCCAAACCGGTTTGGCTATTTGTCGTCACTCAATCTGTCCGAATGTTGATAAAGCAATAATGCAAAATTATATCTAACTCAAATTACTCGTTTAGTAACGGGTTTATTATGTGATTTAATTTACAGAGATGCTGAAAAATAATATGGAGAATACTTCGCTGTAAATTGAAAATTGACGACCGGCAGATAAGCATCATCACATAAATCCGCAATTTTCATAATTCATAACCGTCTTTTCTGTGAATTGAAAATCTTTAGAACTTACGCAGTTGGGGAGAGCAAATACTTTGGACTTGCCAAATATGCCCTGACTGCTTCCCGAATAATACTTGTTTTGGCTTCCAGCCAACTGATTTTTGCTTGATAACAATGACTTTCAATTCGCAAA
>JBGTHN010000516.1:0-3662 GCA_041746235.1 Pyrinomonadaceae bacterium
GAATACAGATAATCAAATACACAAAACCCCGCCTGAAATTCAATCGGCTGAAGATTCGGAAATTGACGATGCTGTATCTGTGATTGACTCAAAAGCCGATGTTTGGAAAAAAGAAGAAATAATCACTACAGATTCGCTCAAAGATGCAAAATCAGAAATAAACGACGTAGAAAAATCAGAAATAAAGACTGTAAATAATAACTTTGAAGCGGTTGATATTGATAATAAAATTCCTACAACCGATGCGGAGATGTTTGATTCTGTTGTAGATGAAGCTCCAGAATTAATTGAAGAATCAACAGAAGAGTCCAAATCCGAAATTGTTAGCGATATTAATTCAGGCGAGCAAGTTGAACAAAGCGTTCAAACTGAACCGGAATCAATTGAAACAAAAGAAACAATAGAAAAACAAGATGTTGAGATAAATGAACCGGAAGCAGATGTAACAGAATCAACCGAACAAGAAACAGTTGAAGAAGAAATAATTGATGCATCTCAGCAAATGAACGTAGATATTTCGGAAAGCACAGAAATAGTTGAAGATAATGAATCAGTTGAAAGCGAAGAACCTGTTGAAAAGCAAGCCACACACACAACACCAATTGTCGGAGTTGAAGATACAGACGGCAGTAACACACCAAAATTAAAACCGCTTGAAGAAGGAACGGTATTAAATAATCGTTATGAGATCGTCAGAAAAATTGGCGGCGGCGGAATGGGAGCAGTTTATCTTGCCAATGATAAAAACTTAGGCGGCGTTTTGCGGGCTGTCAAAGAAATGGTGCAATCCTATATCGAAGAGGTGCAACAAGATAAAGCAGTCAATGATTTTAAACGCGAATCTATGCTTTTAACTTCGCTTGACCATCATAGTATTCCGACAATTTACGATTATTTCTTTGATGAAAAAGAAGGCAGATTTTATCTTGTGATGAAATATATTTCGGGCGGTGATTTGGCGGCAAGACTGCGTTCGGCACCCGAAGGAAAACTTGATGAAATTAGCGTAACGGATTGGGCTTTACAAATTACGGATGTTTTGGATTATTTACACAGCAAAAATCCACCAATTGTTTATCGAGATTTGAAACCTGCAAATGTAATGATTGACGGCAATACAGATAAAATAATGCTTATTGATTTCGGTATTGCACGTTGGATAAATAAAGAGGAAAAAGGTGTAACGGCAGTTGGCACAATGGGTTATGCTCCGCCGGAATTATTTAGCGGAAATGTTGCTCCGGCTTCGGATATATACAGTCTTGGCTCAACGATGTTTCATCTTTTAACCGGAGCTGATCCGCAAAATAATCCGCTTTTGATCTTTGATTTTCAAAAACATCCGCGTCCGCGTCAGATAAATCCGCAACTTTCCGACCAAATGGAAAGAATTTTGATGCGTTCAGTTGAATATAATGCCGAAAGACGTTTTAGCTCGGCGGCGGAAATGCGTAATTCTTTAAAAGAACATCTTGAAAATCTGAAAGCCGGAAATGTTTCTTATGGAGTTAAAGAAACGCCTTCGTCAATAGCTTTATCCGATCAGCCGGTTTTCTGTGGTTTTTGCGGACAAAAAATTGTTGCGACAGATATGTTTTGTGCATTTTGCGGTGCAAAACAACCACTTGCTCAACCGGGTGTTCATTCGGAAGAATATAATTTATTGAAAGTAACAGCAAAATTAATCATTGAAGGAACGAGCGAACTTGATTATCCGTCATTTGAACTTGTCAAAGATGATAATTTGGTTGGAAGACGTGATCCGATGTCAAATATTTTCCCGGAAGTTGATCTGTCGAAATTTGATCCACAAACAAAAATTTCCAGAAAACACGCAAGAATTCGTCGGGAAGGAGAACAGTTTATTCTTGAAGATCTAGGCTCTTCAAACGGAACAATTTTGTTACCGACTTTAAAACAAAAGATGAAAATTACTCCACATCAACCGCAGGTTTTGCAAAACGGAGATAAAATAATTTTAGGAGATACAACCTTACAATTTATCATCTTGTAAGAAAAATAAAAATTTAGATTATTATGAGTGCAAGAGTCGAAAAGACTGTTCCCCAAAAAAAGACCAACACCAAGCAAATCGTCATTGGATTCGATGCTGAGAAATTAAAAGCACCGTTTTTATTAAGATGTGGATCACTTTTAATTGACTATATCTTAATCATCAGCATTCCGGCGATGAGTATTTTGCTAGGCAGATTTATGGGCTATGATGGCTCAAAACTGTTAAATAGTGAAATAAGTAACGCAGGCTGGTTGGTCACAATTTTGCTTGCTATAACAAACTTTATTATTTTTCCAATGTTTAGCGGTCAGAGTATTGGAAAAATGTTGACAGGTTTAAGGATAACTAATCTTGATGGAACAATGCCCGGATTTAGTTCGTTGTTATTAAGACATCTTATTGGCTATCCAATTACGTTATTAACAGGTATGCTCGGATTTCTTTTGTCAGCATTTAATAAGAAAGGTCGGGCATTACACGATTTTTTGTCAAATACTACCGTCGTCTATGGTCAAAAACAACTAAAGCAGAAAAATTTAGTAAGAAAAACCAAAAACGACACCAACCAAGAAAAGAAATTGTAACTTATGCCCCAGTTAATTATAAAAAATCCTGATAAATCATCTGAAACATATTCGATTTCGCGTCTGCGAACAACGATCGGTCGTTCTGCACGAAGTGATATTTGTATCCCGGATGCTTTTGCATCAAGACTTCACGCAGAAATTCGCCAAGAAGGTGAAGGTTTTTGGTTACAAGATTTAGGTTCAGCCAATGGAACTCGTTTTAACGGAAATGTGATCTCCAATCCGATTCCGATACTTTCCGGCGGTGAAATTCAAATTGGCGAAACAACCATTATTTTTCAAGATGAAAAGAAATCAAACCAACAAAATTCGACACTAATTGCCGATAATACGCAAGCTCTCGATCCTTCGATGACGATTTCTTTTTCACGTAAAAAAAATCCGACTTCGGAAATTTTGGATTCTCAATTTTCGACTAGAAACGAATTACTCGGTTTGATCAGTAAAGTAGGCGTAACATTATTATCTTCGAGCGGATTAGAAGATACTTTAAAACAGGTTGCAACATTGGTTTTTGAGGCTGTTCCTGCTGACCGAGTAGTTATAATGCTTCGGGATGAAACCGAGGCTGACGGAATGAAAATCGCTGTTGCCCGTGAGCGTGGGAAAGATGAGCAACCGAAAGAAGTTCGCATTAGCCGAACGGTAATGGAAGAAGTTATGGTGAACGGAAAATCTGTCTTGACGGCAGATGCCCAACACGATCCGAAATTTGCCAGTCAAACTATGGCTCTTCTTGGTGTCCGTTCAGTAATGGCAGTTCCTTTGAGTGTAAATGAAGGCGAAGTTTTCGGAATAATTTATGCGGATTCACCGACCTATGAAAGCACTTTTTCCGAAGAACATCTGAATATTTTGACGACACTTGCTTCCGTCGCATCAATTCGTGTAGAAAATGCGACACTTACAGAAGAACGTATTGAACGTGAACGAATGGAAAGAGAATTGGCACTCGCCGCCGAAATTCAGCAACGCTTTCAACCTTCTTCACCGCCAATAATGGAAGATTACGAATTACAAGGAATTTCGTTTGCTTGTTACGAGATCGGTGGTGATTA
>JBGTHN010000517.1:0-7459 GCA_041746235.1 Pyrinomonadaceae bacterium
ACGCCAGAGTTTTTCGTTTCGCAATTCTTCACGAACAAGCGGAATCAACTCATCAAGCGGCATTGTGCGGATGTATTCGGCATTCATCCACAAGGCTTTATCGTCCGTCCAACGCTTTGGATTATTTGCATCAAAATTAAATGCGGCATTTGAACGGTTAATGCCTTCGAGTGTGAAACTTTCGATCAATTCGTCGTGGTTTAAGATTTCCTTTTCGTCTTTTGGCGACCAACCGAGAAGTGCCAAAAAGTTGCGAAAAGCTCCGGCAATAAAACCTTTTTCTTTGTAAAGATCCATCGAAACAATCTCGCCGTGAATTCGTTTTGATAATTTTTTTCCGCCCGGTGCGAGTATTAACGGAAGGTGTGCGAAAGTTGGTTTTTCTTCGCCCAATGCTTCGTAAATCAAGATTTGTTTATGAGTGTTTGTTAAATGATCTTGACCTCTGATAACGTGCGTAATGTTCATTTCGATGTCGTCGCAAACAACCGCCAAATTATAAAGCGGATGACCATCAGAACGCAGTAAAACAAGGTCTTCAATGTCGGCATAATCTCGTTCTTGCAAACCATAAACTGCATCTTCAAATATAGTTTTACCTTCTTCAGCAACTTTTAGACGAATCGCAAACGGTTCGCCCGCTTCCGCACGTTTATCAGATTCTTCTTTCGATAGATCCCGATATTCGTTATCACGCATATCTTTTTTGTCGCCTTGTTTGCGTGCTTTGTCGGCAATGTCTTTTTTAATATCTTTATCAGAACGATCTTCTTTCGGCGTAAAATCACGATATGCTTTGCCTTCTTCGAGCAACTTTAAAGCGGTCTGGCGATGCTTATCGGCATTATTTGATTGAAAAACAATTTCTTCATCTGGAGCAAAACCGAGCCATTTTAAGCCTTCTAAAATAGATAGAGTAGATTCTTCCGTCGAACGCTCAAAATCTGTATCTTCAACACGAATAAGAAATTTTCCGCCTGTGTGTTTGGCAAAAAGATAATTAAAAAGTGCGGTTCGGGCAGAACCTATATGTAAATAGCCTGTCGGCGATGGTGCGAATCTTACTCTGTTAGTCATTAGTCAGTTGTCCTTTGTCAGTTGGTTTTGCTGGAATAAAATTATAAAAGGTTACTCAAACATAAGTCTAAGTAACCTTATAAACACTTCTTGATTTTATGCGACAAATCCAAAATCGCAAATCTAAAATACAAAATAAAAATGGCGGAGATAACAGGATTCGAACCTGTGAAGGGGTATAAACCCCTTAACGATTTAGCAAACCGCCGCTTTCAGCCACTCAGCCATATCTCCATTCCAATTTGTAAATGCGTCTTTTAAACCTATTTGTTCAAAAAGACGCAAGAATTATTCTAGCCTCTCGGCAAACTTTGTCAAGTTTCAAAGCATCAAATCCCCCAAATATGTTTGCATTTTTAACGTGAGGTTTGCTTGACAGATTTGGCAGAACATAACAAAATAAGTGATTGTGCGAAAACTATTCGTATAAATAACGCTTGAGAAGTGTCTTATAACTCCAAAAAATGGTCTCCCCAAGACTTGTTTTAACAGGAGGATTTTAATTTTAAAATGGTTTTAATGCCCGGAAAAAATATTATAACGCTAGCGATAACTTTGCTGACCACTTTGTTTGCGACTTTCATTTTATCAAGTGATAGTTATGCAAAGGAGGTTGTCGTTGAAAACAAAGGTGTCGGGAAGTTTGGTATTATCAGAGGCGTAGTGCGTGATAAAAATGGTGATCCGATCTCAAAAGCTACAGTTGCTATCTTTCGCGTCGGTACATCAAACCTTCTCAAACAAGTTACGGCTACCAGTAAAGGAAGATTTTTCGCAAAGATTGTTCCCGGAACTTATACGGTTTTGGCTGTTGCACAGGGATACAATCCCGTCACACTAGACAAGGTAAAGGTAAATCGTTCGGCGGAATTGTCTTACGGTTTTAATTTAGAACGTGCCGGAAAAGGGAACACTTTGCCCGAAAAGCGAGTTGACCGCAAAAGCCCAAGAACGGCGATCCGTGCCGCCAGACGTTCAATTTATCAGGCTGATGAAGGCGAAAGTCCAATTTTTGCAGAAGAAAATATTGATCTATCAACATCTGCCGAAAATAATAGTAATTCGGTTGAAACGAATATAGGCATTTCCGAAGAAGATGAGGAAAAAAATGCCCGGAAAGGACAAACTGTTGTCGAAACATATTTCGGTGAAACGAAAGACGGAAACTCGGCAGGCGTAAATTTCGCCACTCTCAGACCAATCGGCGAAAATGCTGAAATAGTTTTTGCAGGACAAATCGGGACAGGCAAGCAATCACCAAAAAGATTTGAAACAAGTTTGAATTTCCGTCCGAATAGTCGGCATCAGATTCAAATTAAAGGTTCGATTGCGGACATCGGCGAAGTCAAGATCAATGAACAAAATGAAGACCTTGGACAAGTTTCTTTTCAGGCACTTGACCAATGGCGTATTCGTGAAGGCATTGTCGTTGTGTTTGGTGTTGATTACTCACGCTTTATTGGTGCCGGAAACGATTATTCGATCAGTCCGCGATTTGGTTTTCAATATGATCTAGATTCAAGAACTCGCGTCAGAACCGCTTATACAACACAGAACGAAGAACGAACATGGCAGAAAGCTATCGAACTTGAAGGCACGCAGATTCTTTTCCGGGAACCTGTCGCTGTCGAAGACATTGTAGTTGAAAGTGAACGACCACAGATGAACAAAAGCACTCGTTTGGAATTCGGTATTGAACGGGTTTTAGATAATCGTTCAACCATCGAGGCAAATGTCTTTTTTGATTCAGTATTAGGTCGCGGTGTTGGACTCGTAAATATTCCTTTTGATACACTTGGCAGTGACGGAATTACAAATCTTGTTTCTAATCAGCAAGGCAAAACACAAGGTGTCAGAGTAGTTTATAATCGTCGTGTGAACAGCATTTTCAGTGCTTCAACAGGTTATGCCTTTGGAAGCGGTCAAGAACTTTCAACTGAAGGAATTACGAATCCTGCAAATGTTTTTGAAAATGACATCTTTCATACCGTGTTTGGTCAAGTAAATACCGATTTGAAAACAGGTACAAGCATCCGAACAATTTTCCGTTTTTCACCGCAAGCAACAGTTTTTGCAATTGATCCGTTTCAAGGCAGACTGGCTATATATGATCCCGGTTTGACTATTATGGTAACTCAAAATTTGCCAAGTTGGGGATTGCCGATTGATGCCGAAGCGATCATTGATGCAAGAAATATATTTGATTTTCAAAATGCTGTAAATATTGACGAAGGAAGTTTGATACTTAATTCAAATCGAAGAATTTTACGTGGTGGAATTTTGGTCAGATTCTAACTACTTAGAGCATTTTAGATACAAGAATAGCCGCAGATAAACGCGGATTTACGCAGGAGTTTTAAGCTACTTTATGGCGTTTATCTGCTGAATCTGCGGTTATTTTTTTCCAAAATCTTGGATATTAAATAGAAATTGTGGATGGAATTTTGTGCAATTGGTCGTTTATATTTTATAACCACTATGTTTAGAGTGGTTTAAGTTCCGGCAAGTTGAAAAAATAAGTTGGAACGCATTTTGCGTTAATAAACGTCGGTGGAGTTTGCCTTCTTAAGATGAAAGGAAAAATGCTTACAAGTTGGAGTTTGATTTGGCTGCTGGCGACGGTTCTATTAGTTGCCGGTGGAGCATTGAATCTTTCTCAACGAGCATATAAACAACTTCCACCAACCGACGGAGTTTTCTGGGTGCAGAAGGATGATGGAATTTATGCTGAAACGGTTGAACCCGGACTTGCTGCTTCGAGAGCTTGGGTTTCGGTTGGCGATAGATTGATCGGAATCGGTTTTGACGGTGGGAAAATTCAGGAAATAACATCACGCGGAGATGTTATTTTATACTTGGATACAGTCGGAGTTGGCGGAAAGCTAACTTATATGATTGAAAAACCTTATGGAACTGAGGACAATTTATATTATGCAGACCTAAAAAATATAGATTCACTTCCGCGTTGGACTCCGAATATAATTTTGCTGTCATTTGTCGGACTCATTTGGTTGCTTGTCGGACTTTTCGTTTTATTTAAGCAGGGAAGTCGCTCACCTTTTATTCTCCATTTTGCAACTATATGCTTGTTTGCATTTGTTTTTCACGTTTATAAAACACTCGGTTCCGGCGAAGATTTTGATCTAGCCGCAGAATTGATTGACAATATTGCCTTTGCCTTTTTTGTCCCACTATTTTTGCATTTCTGTTTGCGTTATCCGGTAAGAAGCGAGGTTTTTGACGAACCACGCTGGAAAACCTACGCTTTGTATGTTCCCGCCGCCTTGATTTCAATCAGTCTGGTTGTTTTATCCTTGGCATATCACCTAATTCCGAGTCAAGCAGTTACCGATTCGATTTATGATTTTGTGATACGCAACGATATATTTTCAATAGTTAATTACACAAATTATTATCATTTTGTAGTCGGTGTTTCGCTTGGTGCGGGAGTTCTTTTGTGGCGATTTATAAAGAACAAAAAACCGCTTGTGCGGCAACGCTTGAAATGGGCGATGTGGGGAACAATTATCGCAATTGTGCCGACTCTCGCATTCCAAACCGCCAAACAATTTATTTATTTACCCGATGATAGTTTAACTGCTTTATTAACGATCTTGCCCTTAGCTTTAATTCCGTTTAGTTTTGGACATTCCGTTGTTCGTTACCGTTTAATGGATGTTGATGTCGTTGTGCGGCGTGCGTTTGTTTATGCACTTACAACGATCACAATTGCAATGATGATCGGTGCGGTTGCACTCGGATTGGTTTTCTTAGCGATCGGCGAGAATTTATCAAATACGGAAATTGCACTTCGCGGTTTAATTGCAGTTGTTGCAATGGGAGCGATCATTCTCATTTCCGAACCGCTCAAAAACTTTTTGCAGGAACGAACCGAAAGATACTTTTACGGCGAAAAATACGATTTACGACGCGGACTGCTTGATTTTGGACGAACGCTTTCCGCAAACACCGCTCTTGATCCTTTGCTCAACGCCTTGAGCGAACGCATCCAACAAGTTTTGGATGTTGAAAAAGTTGCATTGTTTATTGAGGATGCAACTGCCCCTGAATTTTATCGTGTAGGAAAGTCTGCCGGATTGAGTGATGCTTACGAAATTCCGAATGATTTTCGTAATATGATTCGACAGAAATCTGCTCAAAAGGGAGTTGTGAGAGCCGACGAACTTGCACTTTTTGAAATAGAAAATACTGAAAACTCTCCGAACACAAACGGAGACGGACACGAAACCAGCAATGGAAATGGAAACGGACATAAAAAAATAATTGTTCGCCAAGAATTACATTATTTTGTTCCGTGTGTTGCCCGCGGCAAAATGGTTGCGGTCATTGGTTTAGGACGTACCAGAGACGGATCATTGCTCTCATCCGAAGACATCGGAATTCTGCAAATGGTTTCCGGTTATGTGGCTGTTGCTATTGAAAATTCACTTCTTTATCAAGAGCAAGAAGAGCGTGCCGCCGAACTCGCATTACTAAAAGAATTTAACGAATCAATTGTTGAATCTGTCAATGTCGGACTTATCGCAGTTGACGAATTTGGAATGATAACGCGTTGTAATTCGACATTTGAACAAATTCTCGGTTACAAACGGGAAGAAACTCTCGGTAAATTGGTCGGAGACATTCTTGATGAAGGATTTGCATCAAAACTTGAAAACATCTTAGGAAAATCAAGTTGGCATCTAACCGAAATACGAAATGCCTATAAGATTCAGACGACAAATGCTGAAGGAGAACCGTTGATCTTGAATGTTGCTATCGCACCGCTTCGTTCCGAATTTGAACATCAAAAAGGTGCGATCGTAGTTCTTGAAAATGTAACCGAGCGAGTTAAACTTGAAGAATCTCTGCAACAAAATGAAAAACTATCGAGCATCGGTTTACTTGCGGCAGGCGTTGCTCACGAAGTAAATACGCCTTTGACGGGAGTTTCCAGTTATACGCAGATGTTGCTCGAAATGATTCCCGAAAATGATCCGAAACACGCACTTTTGTTAAAAGTTGCAACCCAAACCGAACGTGCTTCAAACATTGCCGGAAATCTGCTTAATTTTTCACGCACGGGAAATGCCACAGAATTTACGGAAGTTGACATCAATCAATTACTCAATGACACGCTTCAATTGCTCGAACCACAGATGCGTAAAGCAAATGTAGAAATTATCAAACATTATTCCGATGTTCCGCCGACAATTTATGGTAACGCCGGAAAATTACAACAGGTTTTCACTAATCTGATAATCAATGCAAAAGACGCAATTTTTGATACAGGCGAGATAATTTTAACGACCAAATATAAAAATGAAAATGAAGTTGTTGTAGAAGTTTCGGACACCGGAATCGGCATAGAACCCGAAGATTTGACAAAAATTTACGATCCGTTCTTCACAACTAAAGCCGTCGGAAGTGGAACCGGCTTAGGAATGGCAGTTACTTATGGAATCGTGCAGGAGCATTCGGGAACGATCAAAGTCGAAAGCGAAGTCGGCAAAGGGACGACATTCACACTCACTTTTCCGATTCATCAAATCAATAATCATCAACGTTTCGCAAGCTAATTCCCGATGCACAAATTTGCGTCATTCAATCATCAAATTCTTCCATCTACCGATATAACTGTAAACGCAATTTCATCCGCAAGTCTTTACGGCAAAGGTGTTTTTACAACGCTGGCAATTTGTAATTCCCAACCTTTTCTATGGGAAAAACATTGGCACAGATTAAATGATAATGCGATAAAAGTTGGAATTGATCTGTCAAACTTCAGCGAACACACAGTTTACAAATCTCTTGAAAACATCATTGAAAAGAACAACGCTCTGAACGCGAGATGTCGTCTAACATTTTTTGACGAATCATCAAGCAGAATTTGGGAAACCGAAGGAACTGATGGCATAAGTTTGTTGATTCAAACCGCCGAACTGCGAGAAGTAAAAGAACATTTTTCTGTAACCGTTTCGCCATTTCTGATAAATTCAACTTCACCGCTTTCCGGTGTGAAATCCTGTAACTATTTGGAAAATGTTCTGGCATTAGAGGATGCAAAATCAAAAGAGTTTGATGAAGCGATACGCTTGAATGAACGCAATCAAATAACTTCGGCGTGCATGGCAAATGTATTTTGGCAAACAGGAGGAAAACTGTTTACACCGAGTCTAAAAACAGGTTGTTTGGCGGGAACAATACGGGAATTTGTTTTAGAAAGTAAAGAAGTTTTTGAAGTTGAAAAAGGTCTCGAAATTTTAGATGATACCGACGTTATATTTTTAACATCTACGGGGATTGGTATCTGTCCGGTAAAACTTAAAAACAGTTAAAAAGATAGGGGCCGAAGCCCCTAATTAGTTTAAATTTAAGTTGC
>JBGTHN010000518.1:0-1996 GCA_041746235.1 Pyrinomonadaceae bacterium
TCTCGCTTCAGAATTATGACCAAAAATCCGTGTCAACGCAGTCGCTCCCGGTTGGATAGAAACGGCGATGGTTCGACCTGTCTTTGAAGACGAAGCATATAAAAAATCTGTTCTTGATTCGATTCCTCTAAAGCGTATGGCAATGACCGATGATGTCGCACTTTCGATATGTTTCCTGCTCTCCGATTGGTCACAACACATCACGGGCGAGATCATAAATATCAATGGTGGTGCTGTTCTTTGCGGATGAATTTTAAACACATAGGAACATAGACCACAAAGAAATATTAACAGGGATGAAGAGGATAGACAGGGATAATTTTTTTGATTTCTTTTTGAAATGAATTTTCTTAAACCATCTTTAAAAAACACTTTTACTCCATTTATCTTTAATTTAAAAACTCTGTGTTCTATGTTCCTATGTGTTTAAAATTCTTCTCTTTTTTTCGGGTTCTTTCGCGTATTTCGCGGGCAAAATCTCTTCTCTTCATTGCGTCATTTCTCAATTTGATTTAATTTAACAATTTAACCGTGAGCGAATATAAACCAACAATAATGAAATTCGGCGGAACTTCCGTCAAAGATGCAGAAGCATTCAAGCGTGTGGCTGGAATTGTTTTGGGTGAAAAGGATAATTATCCGATCGTTGTAACTTCGGCGATGGCAAAAGTTACAGATGCTTTGCTGAATGCCTTTGAAGTTGCCAAACGTGGTGATTCAGGCGAAGCATTTTCAAGTTTGGAAGAACATTTTGAACGACACAAAGCAGTCGCCGAAGAATTGCTTGATAAGCCACGCCAAACTGCATTTTTAGCAGAATTAAATCTTGCCAAAGAAGAATTATCGGGTTTATTACTTCGTGTTGAACGTCGAAGTCTGCCCTTGCAAATGTTAAAAGATGCGATTGTTTCTTATGGCGAACAGCTTTCATCGCGTTTGTTGGCAGAAGTTTGCAAAGCGAACGGTTTGAACGCCAGACAAGTTGATGCACGACGAATAATTGTTACCGACGACGAATATGGTTCGGCAAAACCGATCTGGGACGAGACGGAAAATTTTATTCAGTTGGAATTAAATATTCTGCTCGAAGCGGGTGAAGTTCCGATTATGGGCGGATTTATCGCTTCAAATCGTAGCGGTGAAACAACGACTTTGGGACGCGGTGGTTCGGATTATTCGGCGGCACTCGTCGGAGCGGCTCTGCGTGCGAGAGAAATTCAGATTTGGACAGATGTAACGGGCGTTCTAACCTGCGATCCAAGAATTTGCAGTGATGCTCGAACCGTTGAAGTTTTGTCGTATAACGAAGCGGCGGAACTCGCCTATTTCGGTGCAAAAGTCCTTCATCCAAAAACAATTCAACCCGCAGTTGATTACGCAATTCCCGTCCGTGTCTGCAATTCGCATCAACCAAAAGAACGCGGGACAATGGTTCTCGCGGAAAGTGGTATTTCATCCAACAAAATAAAATCCATCGCACACAAAACAGGCATCTCGATTTTGCGAATCTCATCCGCACGTATGCTCGGTTCTTACGGTTTTATGTCCGCACTTTTCCAAGTATTTGAACGCTTCCGCACGGTCATAGACGTTATCTCAACCTCCGAAGTCTCCGTCGCACTAACTCTCGATAATACCGATTCGCTCGACAAAATAGTTATCGAATTAGAACGCCTCGGCGATGTCGAGATCGAACACAACTACGCCGTCATCTGCATCGTCGGCGAAGGCTTGCGTGCCTCTTCGGGACTCGCCTCAAAGATCTTTTCAACCATCGAAGACATCAACATTTCCTTAATCTCACACGGAGCTTCAAGCGTAAATTTGACATTTGTTATTAAGGAAGAAAAGGTCGCGGAAGTTATCAAAAGATTGCATCAAGAGTTTTTTTAGAACTTTAAAATTTTATGTTAAGGTATTTCAGAAAAAAGATATTTTGTTTAAGGACGGCTACATTGTATGAATAAGTTCTGCATCATTATTTTGTTTACATTAT